>DASTLS010000056.1:0-3477 GCA_035714725.1 Alphaproteobacteria bacterium
ATCGATATTGATAGTTGCGGCTGTCATAGGCCCGTTTTTAGCCCAATTTGCCCCTCGCCGCCATCATTTCCTTGATGCGGAAAGCGACCATTCCGACGTCATTAAGTGGCTCATATTGCCATGTTTCGAGAAGGCCTGAGAAAGGCCGCGTCATGCCGTCATCACGCATGGCGGCGTGGAAACGGCGGAACTTATCGGAGCCGCCCGGCAGGTCGATGACATAGACCGGCTTGCCTGTCGTGCAAGCTTCCGAGACCATATTCACGCTGTCGCATGTGACGATGATCGTATCAGCCAGCGCCAGCATTCCATAATAAGGATTGGCACCCTGCCCATCCCATATATAAGCGGGCAAGCCTTTCAGCCCGTCTTGCAGCATAGCCAGATTTTCTGCACCCGTGCGACGCGACGGCGTGATCATCAAACTGCCGCCGCGATTAATAATCGCGGCAAGCTGCGAGACCAGCGGCGCCATCTCCCGCGGCGTGAGTTGATAAACCGAATTGCTGCCGCCAATCAGAACGGCAACACGCGGCGTCGGCAATTTTTCAACCGTGGGCAGAAATTTCTTCGCTTCCGCATTCAACATCTCCGGCGTCACGCGATGAAGCGCTCCACGCGTCGTCATCACATTCGGCCCCGTGAGACCGTCATGACGCGGTACGACCACAAGATCGAAGCGTGAGGGGTTGATAACCGGATTTTGCAATTGCACCGTGAATGTCTTTCCGCCTGAGGCACGGCGGGCATAAAGCGAGGCCGGAACACTGGCGCGGCCCGTTGCTATCAGTACGTCAGGCCATGGAGGCACGACAGGATCGCCCTTCTCGCTATGCGCCCATTCGAGGCCATGGCGCAGAAAGGGGCTCAGCTCGCGCCAAGGGCTGCGAAGCTTGATGCGTTTAATGGTGGGCGTTAACCCTAAAGCTTCCGCAACGCCAAGGCATTGGTTTTCCATTCCGGCCTTGCCGTCCGTCACCACCCAGCATGTCACTTGGCTACTTGAAAACATCTAGCTAGTATCCCGCCTTTCCTACCCCCTCTTAGAGGCAGGCATGAAGCACGTCAAACTCGACCGCATCGACCTCCGCATTCTGCGCGAATTGCAGAAGGACGGTCGCATGACCAATGTCGAGTTGGCCCAGCGCGTGGGTATTTCCGCACCGCCCTGCCTGCGCCGCGTCCGTGCGCTCGAGGAATCCGGCTACATCCGCGGCTATCACGCCGATGTCGCCGCCGATAAGCTTGGTTTCGGTATTACCGTCTTTACGCTCGTCTCGCTCACCAACCACGCGGAAACCGATTTGCAGAATTTCGCCAAGATGGTCGAAACCTGGCCGGAAGTCCGCGAAAGCTACATGATGACCGGCGATGCCGATTTTATTATCAAGATTGTGGCGGAAGATTGGGAAGCATTTCAGAAGTTCCTGACACACAAGCTGGCCGGCGCACCGAATGTCGCCCATTATAAGTCGGCCCCCGCTATGCAGCGCACGAAGTATGACCCCGGCGTGCCCATCGACGACAGCAAGGGCGCAGCACCTGCGAAAGAATAGTCCGGCTTCGCAAAGAAATCCGGATGACGTTTCCCTAAATACCTGATACCAAAACTCCCTTCCTCAGGGAGTATCCTTTGCTCGCCAACCTTATCGTCAAGATCGTCGATCTGAGCCGCCGCTGCCGCTGGCTGGTAATTTTGGCCGCCCTCGCGGCATCAGTTGGGTTTGGATATTTCGACGCCCACAATTTCAAGATCAATACCGACATCAACAAGATGATGGCGGCTGACCTGCCATGGCGCGTCCGCGAAGCCGATCTGGAGAAAGCTTTCCCGAATAGAAACGATGTCACGCTGATTGTCGTTGAAAGCGATGTTCCTGACGCCGCGGAAAGTGGCGCGGCGGCACTGGCCGAAAAACTCGCGGCACGAACGGATATGTTCACGCTGGTGACACGCCCGGACTCTATTCCCTTCTTTCGCAAGAACGGCCTTCTGTTTCTCTCGAAAGATGAGTTGAGCAAAACGCTCAACCAGATGGTCGAAGCGCAACCGATGTTGGGCGCCCTGACCGCCGATCCATCCCTCCGCGGTTTCTTCGGCACCATCGATTTGATGCTGCAGGGACTGCAACATAACGCCGTTACCTTCGATAAGCTGGATAAGCCTTTTAACGTCGTTTCCGAGACCATCGAGGCAGCGCTGGCGGGCCAGGATAAGCCGATAGCCTGGCAAAGCATGACGACGGATGCCGCGCCCACCATGCGCGACCTACGCAAATTTATCCTCGTGAAGCCGGTCCTTGATTACAGCGCGCTCGAGCCCGGACAGGCATCAAACGAAATCATTCGTAAAGCCGTCAACGATCTGCATCTGCCCGACCAAGGCGTACGCGTACGACTGACCGGCGATGTGCCACTGAACGACGAAGAATTTGCCAGCGTCGCGAACGGCACCGGCTTCGCCACTATTCTTTCCGGCGTTCTGGTATTCGTTATTCTCATGATCGCGCTGCGATCACTCCGTATCGTTCTTCCGATCTTGTTGACGCTTACGGTTGGTCTGATTGCAACGACTGCCTTTGCTTTATTCGCCGTTGGCTCGCTCAATCTGATTTCTGTCGCATTCGCCGTGATGTTTATCGGTATCGCGGTCGACTTCGGCATTCAATTCGGCGTGCGCTATCGCGACCAGCACCATCAGGAGCCCGATCACGCCAAAGCCATGACGCGCACAGCGGCGATTATCGCGATGCCGCTTGCGATGGCAGCAGGATCAACCTCGCTCGGCTTCCTAGCCTTTATTCCGACGGCTTATACAGGTGTTTCGGAACTCGGATTGATCGCGGGCGCGGGCATGCTGATCGCTTTTATCCTCAACATCACTTTGCTGCCCGCCCTACTCTCGATCACGAAGCCGCCGGCCGAGCCGGAAGCCATCGGTTATAGCTGCTGCGCGCCAATCGATAATTGCCTGCTCAAATACCGTAAAGTCATTCTCGCGCTTGCACTCATCATCGGGCTCGTCGGCGCGGGGATCGCGACACATCTCCGCTTCGATTTCGATCCGCTCAATCTGAAAGACACTCATACAGAGTCCGTCTCGACGCTGCTTGATCTGATGAAGGATCCGGATTTCGGTGCTTACACCGTTCAAATCCTGCGTCCCAATCTGAAAGACACGCAGGATGTTTCCGACCAGCTCGAAAAACTGCCGGAAGTCGATCATGCCATGAGCCTCGCCAGCTTTGTGCCGGAAGATCAGGACGCGAAGTTAGCTATGATCTCTGACACCAATATGCTGCTCGGCCCAACACTCACGGCTACCAATGTACAGCCGGCACCGAGCGATGAAGATGTTCTCGCGAGCCTCAAAACAACTGTCGATGCGCTGGCGCCGATCGCATCCCAATACCCATCTGCCGATAGGTTGATGAAAGCGCTCGCCGAAGTGATTTCACGCCGCGATCACGACCTGCT
>DASTLS010000057.1:0-4148 GCA_035714725.1 Alphaproteobacteria bacterium
CCGCCAAGCCGCGTCCGTAACGGGAGCTGAGCTGATAAACATTCACGGTGAATGTGCCGGGCACCGTGCCCCAATCGCTTGATTGCTGCGCAGCTGTATAAGTTGCTGTCGGCGATGTGAGCGATGAAAATGTCCGCATCACGGATGATCCGTTCATGATCTCGAGATCGTAAAGCTCGCTCGGCTCATCCAAAGGCACATCGACATAATCGACCCATTCCGCATTCAGCCGCGCGCGGCGCACCCAAGTGAGCGTGAGATCGCTGCCTGTGCCAGACGCTCGACTGCCAGCCAAATTGACCGGGCTAAAAGGCCGGATGGTGTTGAGATTATATTTGAAAACACTATCCGATGCGTCGTTCAACGACTGACCCTTTGTCAGCGCGCGGAAATCGTAAGACGCGTTGCGGTCGGTCAAAAGCGCCGGCACAAATTTCACTGGCCCCGACACAAGCATCACAAAATTCTCGCCGACTGTGTGCGATCCAACCGCACTTTCCGTCCCGCGCCGCCCGCGTAAAAGATTGGTAAGCGTGTAAAGGCCGGGACCAATCAAAGTCGCGGTCTGAAACTGGATAATCTCATTCCCAAGCAGCGCGGCGTTCGCGCCATTATAAAGATCGTTCACATTGCAGCTCGAAAGAGATCCGTTCATCACCTGCACTTCGACAGCGCTCATATTATCCATATAAAGCGCCGAGACATTCGCAGGTGTCGTGATCGCGATGCCGGTCACCGCTGTCGAAGTCAGCGTCGTGATATTGCTGTAATTCACGCCGTCCGATGAACGCCAGAGATTGGCGCCCGTCCAGCCCGGCAATCCCGATGCCGCGGCATAAACACCCGGCTGGTCATCTGTGCTTTGCAACAGCGGCAGATCCATCAGATAAAGCGATGTATCAAGCGGATCGACAACGGATGACGACACCATCTGCCCGATATCGGCGGCTGCAACACTGCCGAGCGCCGCCGCGAACACATAGAAACCTTCGACCTGAAGTAGCCCACCTGATTGATGTACACGTGTGACCCGCAGCAAATCACCGGTACCGAGATCGATGACATCGCCGGGATCGACCGACACATAGCGCCGCGAAATACTAAGCCGAACAAGCTCCCGCTCCGCCCACATCGTAAAAAGCCGCGTCTCCGCGATTTGCTTTGCGGTATCGCTGGTGCAGACGATAGGCAGCGCGATTTTCTGCACGGTGAGAGCCTTCGATGCCGTGCGTCGGGCCCGCTGGCTGTTCACTTCGAAATTCCGCGCTTCGTCGATGTAATCGACATCGACTTCGAGCGGCAAATCCATTTCCTGCGCGCGAACGATATCAAGTGCCGGCGGCGGCTCGCCCTTCTCCGCCACTGCGCGCCATTCGCTGCTGTCGATTGTGATGTTGGCGGTGCCGCTGCGCGGCACAGCGACCAGCTTGCCGTTACTCTCCACCAGATCGAATGGCGTAAAGACTTGCAGCGGCTGGATGGCCGCACGCGCGCTCGTCGCATCCTGCAATACATAACCATCGACGCTGATATGGGATACTGCCGTCACATCGTAATCGCCGCTCACGTAACCGGCGCGATTGAGGATGTCGGCCAAGATATCGTCGAGCCCGCTGCCGGTATCGCAACGCTGGATAATGCCGAATTGCTGCGTGTCGCTGACAAAACCCCCGGAGCCGATGAAAAGGAATTTCGAGATGTCGATCGCAAGCCCGCAATAACCTTCCGCGCCCGAGAAGCTGTTATTGACGAAGACGCCATTGAGGCCGAGCGAGAAGCTGCCGGAATTGAGCATGATCTCGGACAGCCGGTAATGCACATCGAGCGAACCGCATTGGATCAAAACCAGCCTATCGCCATAATAAATCGGAAACGCGCTTAACTGCGTGCCGAAACTCGGCGCGAAAATTTGCCATGGCCGCGTGACGGTGGCGGATGTCCCGCCGGGCACGAAGGAAATAAAGCGCGTGTCGATGGCATCGCCAAAGAAGATTGTATATTCGTCACCGCCGGTGGGGATCATGCCGCCGAAAAGGCCCGCACCCGTGCCGGTCGGAAGGCTGCTGACGACGGTATAGGCGGGCCCCACAACAAGTGCGTTGTTCTGCCACGAAATCGGCCGCGCATAGAGTGTAATGAAAAGCGGGATCGAAACATCCCACACATAATTGAGGAAGCCGCTGCCATAGGGCGTGAACTGGCCGTAAAAGAAATTCGTGTAATTGAGCGCGGTACCGCTGCCCCACACATCCCAAAAGCCGAGATCGATGATATTCATCCCCGCGCGGGCAAAAACATGCAGGCCGCGATGCGTGCCGCTGACATCATCCATGATGAAATGCTGCGGATCGATCCAGGCGATTTGCTTGGTGCTGGAAAAACCCAGCGTCATATTGACGCCGAGCACTGCGCCGAACGTCTCGGTCTCCGTATCGTAAATCACGAGACGCTCTGTAACCGTCGTATTGTTCTGGAGAGACATGGCGATGTAGCGCCCATCGGGAGCTAAAGCCCATGTCATGTCCAGCACGCCGCCGGTCGCGAATGTGCCGCTTTGAATGCGCGATAGCTCAAGCGGCGTATCGCCGGTAACATCGTAAGACACAACCTCGAACGCGGTGTTCGGGCCGGGGTTGACGCAGCCGCCGATCAAAACACGGCCTGTCTCAATCGTGCTGCCGCCCAGAGGGATCGGCATCATCGCGCCGAACTCGAAAGTATGGGTCGGCACGTCGATCAGCGCATCGACACTGCCAAGCCACTCCGGATTTGCGTTCGCCGGAACCGGCAAAACCTGGAAGGTAATATTCGGAATGCGGTTGCCGAAATTGGCGAGCTGGAAATTCTCGAGCACGACATAGGCAAGGCCGCGATTGCCGGGCACATCACCCGTGCCGATGATCGACTCCATGAATGAGTCCGGTCCCTGCGAGGTATCGCCGAGATAGATCGAAGCGCTGTCGACTGTACCCGAAGCCCATGTGCCATTCTGGTAAATGATCTTGCTGTCGGCCCAGATGGTATCGATGGCGCCGATGGGCCCCGCGCAAATGCCGATCGCGCAATGCACGCTGTAGGTAAAAGTTGTGGTCGTGACACTACCGCCACCGCCGAGGCCGCCCTTCCCGCCGCCGGATGTCGTGCTGTCATGCTCGGTTTCGATCAGGTCGGTCGACCAGATGACATTGCCGGCGATGCGCGCGCTGCCATAGACAATCGGGATCGACGCGCCATAGCGCGAATCCTGCACGCTGAGATTTTCGAGGCGGGGCCCGGTGACATGCGGCCCTAGGCCCAATTGGCCATCGATGGCACTGCCGAGACTGCCGCCGATAACGCTGCCAAAAACGCCGCCGATGCCCGGTAAGAGGGCATTGCCGACGGCGCCGCCGACGGATCTAAGAACTACAGAAGCCATAGGAGATTCAGTTGGTTAGATGCTTGTTTTACAGTGTTAACTGTACTAAACACTCTTTAGTTGCATTACTTTCGTGTATAGTAGGCAAATCGAATTTCTTATCAGTTTTTGGAGTTGGTAATATGAAGGTTCCGTTCAAATCTGCCGCTGTCGCCCTTGCCCTTTTCGGCACCAATGCAGCGGCTGCTCCGGTTTCAAACACCGACACATCTGGCGCCGGAATCAACTCTTCAAATCAAGGCATCAACCCTACCGATGCCGATGCAATCGGAGAAGGCCGGGCCACCTATCCCGTAACCGTACGCTTGCCGGTCGAAGAGCAAGCCAAAGCTCGTGCAATTTATGACCGCGTCAGTGGCGGCAAGACTACATATATGAACTTCAACCTTCCCGACGCGCAGAGCGGTCCCGGTTGGTCGACTGCGAGTTCGATGGGCGATGAAGGCTTCCGTACCTTCGGCGCTCACATGAACAACCTCGCAACAATGTTGCCCCCGAATGTCGATGGCCCGACAACCGTGACGATTTTCGGCCGCAGCGCGACCGAAATGACCATGACTTGCGAAGCCAAGCGAATGAATGTGAATTGCAAAGATGTTCAGGAAAAGCCGATCGAGGATGTATTCACGCAAGAACTTAATGCGCATCCACCTGTTCGCGCACGTCACGCACGTCACAACGCTCTGTAACCGATCAACCTATCTCTCACTCTAGGAGTAACGGATATGAA
>DASTLS010000058.1:0-5694 GCA_035714725.1 Alphaproteobacteria bacterium
ACCTGAAAGCACAGAATTTTATGACGAAAAAGCCAGAAGCCATTGCCAATCTGCCGACGCGTTTCGGCGATTTCAAATTGCAAATCTTTACCGGCAAAGACGGCGTCGAACATATGGCGCTGAGCGTGGGCACGCCCAAAAGCGGTTGCCTCGTCCGCATCCACTCCGAATGCGCGACCGGTGACGTGCTTGGCTCATGGCGTTGTGATTGCCGTGATCAACTCGAGATGTCATTGCAAAAAATTCACGAAGCCGGCGACGGTATGCTTATCTATCTGCGCGGCCAGGAAGGTCGCGGCATCGGCCTCGCCAACAAGATCCGCGCCTATGCACTTCAAGACAAAGGCCTCGACACCGTCGAAGCCAATGTGAAGCTCGGTTTCGCGCCGGACCAACGCGATTACGAAGCCGCCATCGCTATTCTGAAACATCACAAGATCAAGAGCATCCGCATGCTCACGAACAATCGCCTCAAGATACAGGCGCTCGAAAAAGCGGGCATCAAGGTCACGGAGCAAGTGCCGCTGTGGGCTGCCGTGAACCTCTATAACGAGAAATACATCTCAACCAAGCGCGGCCGCATGGGCCACATCAAGCCATCGCACGAATTGTCCGGCGAGCCCAAGCAGCCAAAACGGCGTTCGCGCACAAAAGGTTTCTAATACTTTTTAGCCGATAAACGACACAAACAACCGGCGCACCAAGGCGCTAATTTGCGTACGAATTAGCTAGGCATGGTTAACAATCTACTGAAAGTAAAGTAACGCTGTTTGTTATCCCAGCAAAAATGTAAATTACGTTAGATTGTTAATTCATTTTTTGGGTCATACATGTCGATTGTAAAACGCCTCAATGCACCCGGCATCATAACTGCAATTACTCTTGCTGCTATTCCGCTTACAGCGCGCGCTGCTGCTGCCGAAAGTTCCATATGCTCAAATGCGCAACAATCAGATCGGAGCATGGAATATACTTTAATGGGTCTAAGACCTCAAAATACATCCACTCAAGATACGGCAAATTTTGACGCTATCTCATCAGAGAGTGTGAAATATCACGCCAATGCAGCAAACCAATTTACAGCAAGCATATTGGGCACAAAGATTCCGCCCAACTATATAATTGAAATCACAAAACTCTCAAAACCCACACAAGATGCAATCATGAACGCTCCGGATTGCACACCTCAACAAGTGAAAGCAATCGAGCAACAAATGATGAAGGATGGACCAGATGTCCACAACGCCTTCATCTTGCCTGTACAAGTATTCAGGTTTGGTGGCCAAGAGATTGGCCCCGCGCCGTAAACTTTAATTACATCAAACCAACCGCGCCTGATGCACGGCAGCGTTGATGAATGACCGGAACAGCGGATGCGGATCAAGCGGTTTTGACTTCAGCTCCGGATGGAACTGAACACCGATAAACCACGGATGATCTTTGCGCTCGACGATTTCCGGTAACTGGCCGTCCGGCGATAATCCACTGAAGATCAGCCCCGCTTTTTCAAGCTGCTGACGGAAATTGATATTCACTTCGTAGCGATGACGGTGACGCTCGGTGATATTCTCTTCGCCGTAAATTTCACGGACTTTGCTACCTTTGGTCAGAACGCAGGGGTAGGCGCCCAGGCGCATTGTGCCGCCGAGATCGCCGTTCGCTTTGCGAACTTCCAGCTGATTGCCTTTGAGCCATTCGGTCATGAGGCCGACGACAGCCTGATCGCTCGAGCCAAACTCGGTTGATGTCGCTTTCGGCATGCCTCCTAAATGGCGCGCCGCTTCAATCACCGCCATCTGCATGCCGAAGCAGATGCCGAAATAAGGGATGCTCTTTTCGCGCGCGAATTGCGCCGCACGAATTTTGCCCTCTGTGCCGCGCTCACCAAAGCCGCCCGGCACCAGAATGCCGTTGACGCCCTCGAGATGCGCCATGGCGTCGTTACCTTCGAACACCTGGCTATCGAGCCATTTCAGCCGAACCTTCACCTTGTTGGCGATACCGCCATGCGCGAGGGCCTCAGATAGCGACTTATAGCTATCGAGCAGCGCCGTATATTTGCCAACCACCGCAATTGTAACTTCACCCTCTGGCGCACGGACGATTTCGACGATATCGCGCCAAGGCTTGAGCTCGGGCTTCTTGTTTGCCGGCAGATTGAAATAACGGATCACCTGCTCATCGAAGCCCTGCTCGTGATAGCTGCCGGGCACATCGTAAATCGTGTCGACATCGAGCGCCGCGATCACGCGTTCCTGCTTGATGTTGCAGAAGAGACCGATCTTCTTGCGCTCATTATCGGGGATCGGTTGCTCGGCGCGGCAGAGCAGAATTTCAGGCTGAATACCTACGCTGAGAAGTTCTTTCACCGAATGTTGCGTCGGCTTGGTTTTCAACTCGCCCGCCGTTTTGATGTAGGGCAGCAGCGTGACGTGAATATAGAGAGCGCGCTCTTTGCCAAGTTCATTGCCCAACTGGCGGATAGCTTCGAGGAACGGCAAGCTTTCAATGTCGCCGACGGTACCGCCGATTTCACAGAGGCAGAAATCTTCATCCGTCAGATCTGCGCGGACGAATTCCTTGATCGCATCGGTGACATGCGGAATGACCTGAACAGTTGCGCCGAGATAATCGCCGCGACGCTCTTTGGCGATAACAGTCGAATAAATTTTGCCGGTTGTGACGTTATCCGTCTGGCGCGAAGAAACGCCGGTGAAACGCTCATAATGGCCGAGATCGAGATCGGTCTCCGCACCATCGTCCGTCACATAGACTTCGCCGTGCTGCGTCGGGCTCATAGTGCCCGGATCGACGTTCAGATAGGGATCGAGCTTGCGAAGACGGACTTTGTAGCCGCGAGCCTGAAGAAGCGCGCCGAGGGCCGAAGATGCGATGCCTTTCCCAAGAGACGACACCACGCCGCCGGTAATAAAAATAAAGCGTGTTGCCTTGGTCATCGACATCCTTCCTTCAACCCTTCGTCGTTCAAATCCTTTTTAGTGCGCGACCGGCACTTGCGGTGCTGCAGGTGCTGGCGCTTCCGGAGCCGGAGCTGCCGGTGCATCTGCCTTCACAGGAGCTTGAGCCGGAACATTCGGCGAAATCATATCGAGCACGCTGCGTTGCTCATGATGGCTGCTGGCGAGATAGCCGAGCGCCAGGCTGTTGATGATGAAGATCGCAGCCAACACGCCGGTCGTGCGCGTAAGCAAATTAGCCGAGCCGCGCGCGGTGAAAAGGCCACCCATCGTGCTGCCGCCGCCCATCAAGCCGCCGCCATCCTGTGCCGTGCGCTGGATCAAAATCACCGAGATCAGCGCAATCGCGATCAGCAATTGAATAACAAGAAGTACGTTTTCCATTTTCTTTCTCCGTTAGCTGCGGGCCGAAGCCAGCAATTTGATGCCGAATAGGGCCAAGAATGTTCCGGCGATACGATCGATCCAGTGCGTGCCGCGTATATAAAGCTTGCGCATGTGCGACGTGGACAAGGCATAGGTGACAAAGCCAAACCACGCGAACGACAGGCCACCAATAAGTGCAATGATCGCTATGCGTGTCGCGAGATTAAGGTCGGGGCTCAAAATCAACGCGAATACGCTGGTAAAGAAGGCGAGAGCCTTGGGATTAGTGATGTTGGTTGTTACACCGATCAGGAATGGGTTTTTCTTTTTTACAGGCATATCGGCAGTTGGCATCGCAGGAGCCGTAAAGCTCGATCTCCAGAGTTGATATGCGAGATAAAGCAGGTAGAGGCCGCCGACGATTTTGATCGCCGTCAGAAGCCATGCCATGCGCGCAAGCATGTAAGACAAGCCGAAAATCGACAGAGTGGCATACGTCATATTACCGACGCCGATACCCGCGGAAGCTGCGATCCCGGCGGGCCTGCCGCGCTTCATCGCCATGGAACTGATCATGAAAAAATCCGGCCCCGGAGAGGCAAGCGCTACCAGAAAAATCGGCGCTATTTTCAGCAAGGGCACAAAGTCGATTCCCATTCACTTCCTCATGAAAACAAACAAAAAACCAGCGGCATCGGTGACGATGCCGTTACGGCAAACCTGATTTTCGGCTGGGATGACTTTATAAAGCACCAAGCCCCTGAAAGCCAGCGCTTAATCGGACCTCAAGCTTTCGTTGAGATTTGGCCGTGACCATGCCATATATTAATCATAATTCGCTTCAAAATACCCTCCTATCTCCATTGCCGTCCTACCCAACCGAGGTGCTTCCGATGAAGAAGACGTTCCGCGCTTTCGCCGGCTTTTTATTTGCGCTGTTGCTGGCAACTCCGGCCTTCGCCCATAGCGGCCCTCCAGGTTTTGCCGATCTCGCAGAAAAGCTCCTTCCCGCGGTCGTTAATATTTCGACCAGCCAGACCATTACCTCGAAAGACGAGATGATGGACTTGCCTCCGGATATGCAATTGCCGCCCGGCTCGCCCTTCGAACAGTTCTTCCATGACTTTATGGATAAGCAGGGCAAAGGCGGCGCGAAGAAGCATAAAGCAACCGCACTCGGCTCAGGCTTCATCATCGATCCGAGCGGTTTTATCGTCACCAACAACCACGTCATTCAGGATGCGGATGAAATCACTGTCATTCTGCAAGACGATACCAACCTGACCGCGACTGTTATCGGCCGCGACAAAAAGACCGATCTCGCGCTTCTGAAAGTGAATAATAAGAAGCCCCTGCCCGCAGTTTCGTGGGGTGATAGCGATAAGGTCCGCGTCGGCGACTGGATTATGGCGATCGGCGACCCGTACGGCCTCGGCGGCACTGTAACCGCCGGCATCATCTCCGCCCGCGCGCGCGACATTCAATCCGGCCCTTATGATGAATATCTGCAGACCGACGCGCCGATTAATCGCGGTAATTCGGGTGGCCCGATGTTCAACATGGATGGCGATGTTATCGGCATTAATACTGCTATTTTCTCGCCTTCCGGCGGCTCGATCGGCATCGGTTTCGCGATACCGTCATCGCTCGCCAAGAATGTCATTGATCAAGTGCGCGACCACGGCCATATCCGCCGCGGTTGGCTTGGCGTTCATATCCAGTCCGTGACGCAGGATATCGCCGACAGCCTCGGCCTTGAGAAGCCGCGCGGCGCTCTTGTCTCCAGCGTGACGCCAGATGGCCCTGCCGCTAAAGCGGGCGTGCAACCGGGTGACGTCATCCTCAACTTCGACGGCAAGGAAGTGCCTGAAATGCGCCGCCTGCCTTTGATGGTTGCGGAAACCGATGTCGATAAAAACGCACCGATGACCGTCTATCGCAAAGGTGAGAAGGTCGAGCTGAAGGTCAAGATAGGCGAAATGTCCGGCAAGGAAGAAACCGCCGATGAGGAAAACGACAAGGAAAGCGCACCAGCGCCGACCCCGAACACCGAGAAAGTCGAAGATCTCGGCATCAATGTCGCACCTCTGACAGACTCGCTACGTACCAAGTTCGGCGTGAAGAAAGACGTCAACGGCTTGATCGTCACCAACGTATCATCTGACGGCATCGCTGCCGATCAAGGTATCGAAGCCGGTGATGTGATTACCGAAGCAGCTCAGGAAAACCTGAAAGCCGCCAAGGAACTCGTCGAGTTGGTGAAGAAAGCGAAGAAGGACAACAAGCCGTTGCTCCTGCTCGTCAACCGCAAGGATGACCTGCGCTTCGTTGCTATCACGTTCGGGAAGAA
>DASTLS010000059.1:0-5737 GCA_035714725.1 Alphaproteobacteria bacterium
CATTATCCGGATGTGGATGACACTGCTGTCGTCGTCATGGCGCTTGATCGTCACGACAAGCAGAAATATCGTGAAGCGATTGAACGCGGCGCGGAATGGGTGCTTGGGCTGCAATCGAAGAATGGCGGCTGGGGCGCGTTCGATGCCGATAACACCTATTATTACCTGAACCATATTCCATTCGCCGATCACGGCGCCTTGCTCGATCCTCCGAGCGCCGATGTCAGCGCGCGCTGCCTCGGCATGCTGGCGCAACTTGGTTATGCAAAAGATCATCCGAATGTTGTGGCAGCGGTGAACTATCTCCGCCGCGAACAAGAGACGGAAGGTTGCTGGTTTGGCCGCTGGGGTACGAATTACATTTATGGCACCTGGTCGGTGCTGTGCGCATTGAATGCTATCGGCATTGACAGCAAAGACCCGATGATCCGCCGTGCGGTGAATTGGCTGCTCGCAAAGCAACGCGACGATGGCGGCTGGGGCGAAGACGGCGACAGCTATTGGACCGAGCGTCCGAAGGGCGAATGCCGCGTCAGCACGCCGGCGCAAACCGCATGGGCTGTGCTCGGCCTTATGGCGGCGGGCGACGTTGATCATCCCGCCGTTACGCGCGGCATCAAGCATCTGACCGACAGCCAAGGCCAAGATGGCTTGTGGAAGGAAGAATATTATACGGCGGTCGGTTTCCCGCGCGTGTTCTACCTGCGTTATCACGGCTATAAAGCATTCTTCCCGGTTTGGGCGCTCGCGCGTTACCAGAATTTGAAGCAAGGCAATTCAACCCAAGTTCTGCACGGTATGTGATGCTCGGCATTCTCTGCGGCCTTGAATCCGAAGCTTTGATCGCCAAACGCATTACCGGCGCCGATGTCGCTTGCGCTGCCGCCCGCCCGCAGAAAGCTCGCTGGCTAGCGCGCGAGCTTGTGAAGCGTGGCGCAAAACAGCTTATGAGCTTCGGTATCGCCGGCGGCCTTGAGCCCGGCCTTCCGATCGGCTCGCTCATTATCGGTACGCATGTGTCGTCGACCGACGGCAAGTGGGAATGCGATGCGCAATGGATCAACACTCTTACGCAACGCTTGCCGGAAGCGCATTGCGGCGGCGTGTGGGGCTCCGAATATCTAATCCCAACCGCACGCGACAAGCGCGCGCTTTACGAACGCTCGCGCTGCCTGATCGTCGATATGGAAAGTCAGTGTGCGGCGCAGATTGCAGCCGAAGCTAACCTGCCTTTCATCGTTGTACGCGCAGTGTGTGACTCGTCGGATATGGATGTGCCGCCGCTCGTTATGGATACGATTGCCGAAAACGGCCATGTCAGCGTACCGAAAGCGCTGTGGAGCGTTCTTCGCCATCCTTCCCAAATTCCCGACCTTTTCCATGTCGGCAAGGGGACGGGCAAGGCGTTAAACATATTAAAAGGCAGCATTTCTGCGCTGCAGTGAGCGATTAACCAATCGCACTTCGCCTTGAGCAACTAAAAACCGTGTGGTTGAATTGCCGCGATTAACGACGGCGATTTTTAAAACTATGACCAATATTCCAGCTCCGGTCGCGGCCTTTGACGAAGGCCATTATCATTGGGTCAATCGCCTAGCGGAAACGCACAAGATAGGCGATTACGGCAAGAGCCATTACCTCATGGTTCGCGATCTCATCGCTCTCATCCAAAAAGCCAATCTGCCGAACATGCAAGACATGACGGATGTTATCGGCATCGTCGCCAAGAAATACCCGCAAAGCATTTTTCTTTATGACCGCATTCAGGGACGGCATTATCAGCCATGGACCGTAGCGACCGCTATCGATAGAGACACTTTCTTATATCAAGAAGTGCCCATGCCGATTTTCTTCAATTACGACCATGTAGCGTATCGGCACGAGAAGCGGGCCGAAGTTGCAATGAAAGCGGGCAACTGGAACATCGCGGCTTCGATGGGACTGCTGTTTTCAAAAGTCCTCGACCGTTATCCATCCGATCTGGTGCAGGCAAGGTTGGCGCATGTCGATGGCTTGCCGTTTTTCATTCCGGACGATACCGGCCTTTTCTGGTGTCATGCGCGCCGCCGCTGGTCAGGTCATGACGACGGTTATATCGGCCTTTATCGGCTGCGGGAAAATTTCGTTCCGCGCGTTGCCGATCCGCATTTGCCGTGGACATCGCGCGTCGACGTCTACATCAACTCTTATCTTGCCTATAAAGATCTCTATAAATACCCTGAGATCCAGGCGTATCTTCGCGCCGATGCTCGTGCTGATGCCGTGGGTAGAGGTTTTGACGAAATTTTCTACTCGCCGGGCATGATGCCGGCGCTCAAGGCGTTCTGGGTCGATTATATGTTGCCGGTCGGGGCGGTCGAAAATTCAGGCTATATTAATATGCGCAAGACATTTGGCGGTCTTTTCCACCGTGAGATGGAAAAACAAATCGGCGCGCTTGAAGCGCGTATTCGGAAATTTCTGGAAAATCGCGTTTGGCAGGAGGTCTTTATGACCGATCCGGATCGCAAAGCGGCCAAGCTTGATCGCCGCCGGCTACCGGTTTTGCCAAGCATGGGTGATGAGCGTGTGCCGTTGCCGATACGAGGCCCGCTCCCGATGCTGCCGACCGGAAATGTATCCGTAGGCAGACCTGCGGGCTTTGGTTTCGGCCAGAAAGCCTAACCCTTCACCAGTTTTTCGATTTCAGGGCGTGTGAGACGGTTGGTGGTCCAGCCATCCATGGATTGAGCGCCGAGGGTCTTATAAAACTCGATCGCCGGTTCATTCCAATCCAGCACCGCCCATTCCAACCGGCCGCAATCGCGCTCGACGGCAATACGCGCCAGCTCGCGGAAGAAACCTTTGCCTATGCCCGAGCCGCGATGCTCGGGAGGGACGAACAGATCTTCGAGATAGATGCCGGGCTTTCCAAGGAAGGTCGAGAAGGTATGGAAGAACAGCGCGAAGCCGGCCGGTACGCCATCCACTTCAGCGAGCAGACATTCGGCATAGGATTTGGGGCCGAACAAAGTGCGCGTCAGAATCTCTTCGGTGGCGACAACTTCATGCGCCAGCTTTTCATATTCGGCGAGGCCGCAGATGAATTTGAGAATGGTCGCGACGTCCGATTTCGTCGCGACGCGATAGGTAGGAGCTGATGAGCCTTCGGCTTGCGGTTGCGTGGCCGGCATTACTCAGCCGCGTCGACGGTTTCCGCGGCCTTGTGGATTTTCTCGGCGTGCACTTTTTGCACGGCTTCCTGCACATGCTGGCTGAAGACATATTCGGCCGGGCGTTGATGCGTCAGGTCGATATCCTTTGCCATCGCACCTTCGGTCTTGATGCCGCGGATCGCAAGCCATGCTGCCTTGAGCGGATTGTTGAACGCATCGTTCGCAGCCGTCGGCTCATAACCGCAATGGACCATGCAGTCGGCGCATTTTTCATATTTGCCGGTGCCGTATTTTTCCCATTCGGTGGTTTCGATCAGTTCCTTGTAGGTCTTCACAAAACCTTCGCCGAGCAGATAGCAAGGCTTCTGCCAGCCGAAGATGTTGCGGGTAGGAAGGCCCCACGGCGTGCATTCATAGGATTGATTGCCGGCGAGGAAATCCATGAAGAGGGTCGACTGGCTGAAGCGCCACTTGGTCTTGCCCGCCTTCACGCGTTCTTTGCCCATGCGGAAGATGTCGCGGAAGATATTCTTCGTCGTCTCACGCGTCAGGAAGTGTGTCTGGTCCGGTGCGCGCTCGTAAGCGTAGCCGGGAGAGACGGTGATCGCGTTCAGGCCGATATCCATCATGTGATCGAAGAAATTGGCCATGCGCTCAGGCACTGCATTGTTGAAAAGGGTGCAGTTGATGTTGACGCGGAAGCCGGCAGCAATCGCTTTCTTGATCGCGGCTTCGGCCTTCTCGTAGACGCCATCCTGGCAAACTGAACGGTCATGATCGCCCTTGTCGCCATCCAAATGGACGGAGAAGTTGAAGTAAGGCGACGGCTTGAACATATGCATCTTCTTTTCCATGAGAAGCGCATTGGTGCAAAGCGTGACGTATTTTTTCTTCGCGATCAGACCTGCGACGATTTGATCCATTTCCTTGTGCAGCAAAGGTTCGCCGCCGGGGATGGAGACAATCGGTGCGCCACATTCATCAACGGCATCCAAGCATTCCTGCACCGTCATACGCTGGTTCAGGATTTCGTCCGGATAATCGATCTTGCCGCAGCCGGCGCAAGCGAGATTGCAGCGGAACAGCGGCTCCAGCATCAGTACGAGCGGATAGTATTTGTTGCCCTTGATCTTCTGCTTGATCAGGTAAAGGGCGACGTCGAACTGCTGGCGAATGGGAACGGACACTAGGGCCTCTTTTGTCTTTGTGAGTGAGAGTTAGGCTGATGCGGATTCTTTCGCTTTAACGCGCGGCTCGGCCTTCGTAAGGGCCAGAGGCAAGCGGAAATGGACGTTTTCTTCGACGCCCGAAAGAACGGAAACTTCGACCGGCTCGATCTGCTTCAGGCGCTCAATGAGTTCCTGCACCAGATCTTCAGGGGCCGATGCGCCGGCAGTTACGCCAACGCGTGCCTTGCCCTTCACCCATGCCGGGTCGAGGTGCGAAGCGTCTTCAATCAGATAGGCCGGAACACCGTCTTCGACTGCGCATTCCTGCAGGCGGCGGGAGTTCGAGCTGTTATGCGCGCCGATTACAAGCACGACATCGACATGCTTCACCAACTCGCGTACCGCGCCCTGGCGGTTCTGCGTGGCGTAGCAAATATCTTTTGTCGCCGGGCCAACGATATTCGGGAACTTCGCCTTGAGCGCATCGATGACGCTCTTGGTGTCGTCGACGCTGAGTGTGGTCTGCGTGATGTAGGCGAGCATGTCCGGGTTCTTGACCTGAAGTGTCGCAACGTCTTCCGGCTCGGAGACCAGATGCACGACGCCCGGAATGCGGCCGAGTGTGCCTTCGATTTCCGGATGGCCTTCATGGCCGATCAGAATGATCTCGCGGCCCGACTTCGCGTAACGTTGACCTTCGGTGTGAACTTTCGACACGAGAGGGCAGGTGGCATCGATAACCTGGAGGCCACGCTTCTTCGCGTGATTCTCGATTTCCTCGGCGACGCCATGCGCGCTGAAAATGGTGACGGCGTCGGCAGGAACCTCATCGGTTTCCTCGACAAAAATCACGCCCTTTTCCGCCAGCCGCTTCACGACATGGGGGTTATGAACGATTTCGTGGCGCACATAGATCGGGGGGCCGAATTTATCGAGAGCCATTTCGACGATTTCGATAGC
The DNA here is from genome assembly GCA_035714725.1 of Alphaproteobacteria bacterium. GTDB lineage: Bacteria > Pseudomonadota > Alphaproteobacteria > UBA9219 > UBA9219 > JAATFY01. The sequence continues at coordinate 5,285 of DASTLS010000059.1, forward strand.
GCGCTCTACGCCGGCACAAAAGCCGCGCGGCTGAGCCAGAATAACCTTCATTTTCCTAAGCCTTTTGTATGAAAATGCGTAAGGCGGCAATCTAGGGGAAAGGGGCTCTGCATGCAATTAAAACCGCCTCTTCTTGACGCAGAACTTACGATTCTCCGCGCTTTTTCAGGGGGTTGTTACCTTTGTGCCGCGGTTGCGAAAACACCGATTCGGGGGCGCTTTTTTCGCTCTATCATCTTTATTTCGCTCAAACATATTATTCCTGTGCCTCGTCACGAACGTGGTACAATCCGACTCCGTGACGCGATCATGCGGTTGCATGCTCGATCAGGGTGCGGAGGTGTGGTGCGCAGGCGATGAAAGTTTTTCGCCGGACCTGAAAATAAAAAAACGAAAGAAAATTGCGCGCCACATTTTGGTCAAATTCGGTAGAAAAATCAAAATGTCGGGACC
>DASTLS010000060.1:0-4085 GCA_035714725.1 Alphaproteobacteria bacterium
GTTGTCATCGTGCATGGCGGCGGCCCGCAGATCGACGACGCCTTGCGCGATAAGAAAATCGAAACATCGAAGGGACCGGATGGTCGCCGTATCACCTCGCCAAAGGCGATGCGCGTGGTGCAGAAAGTAATGAAAGAGATCAACCTTCAGGTCATGGATGCGTTGGTCGAAAAGGGCATCAAGAAAGAAAAGATCGTAGCCGCCGCGCGCATGTCGAAGCTTTTTGTGCAAGCCGAGCCGCTCGATAAAAAAGACGGCGGGCTTCATAACCGCAGCGGCAAGCCGAAGGCTGTCGATAGCACCGAAATCAATCGCTGGCTCGATCAGGGCAAAGTCGTTGTGCTGCATTCGGTTGCAGGCGGTAAAGATAACAAGACCGCGTTCAACGTGAACGGCGATGATTATGCAATGGCCGTTGCGATCGCGATCAAGGCCAAACGCCTTATTCTTGTGACCAATGTTGCCGGTGTGTTTGACCGGAACAGAAAACGCATCCCGGCTGTCGATAAGCAACTGGCCGAAGAGATGATCGCGGATGGCACAATTCATGGCGGCATGGTGCCAAAGGTCGAGAGTGCGCTCTGGGTCGTGAAGCAGGGTGTCGGCGGCGTTGCCATCATCGATGGCTTCAAGCCTTGGGCTATCCTTGCCGAACTTCTGACGCATGAAGGTTTCGGTACGCTGTTCCAGGCCCGCCTCGGCTAATGGGCAGCCTGATCGAGATCAACGACACGCTCAAACTGACAATCGAAGAAGGCTTGCCGCGCGAGCCAAGGCTTGGCGGCACCTACAATTTTCATAAAACCGAACGCAGGCTTTATCACCTGAAGCCAACGCGTGTGTTTTTAGTTGAGGATCGTCAGGGCAAATGGAATTTTATCGGCCATGCCGAGATTTCCGAACTCACCATCGATGCCGAAAAGAACGAAACGCGGGGCACGTTCATAATTACGCAGATTTATGATCGCGATTATGCTGCACAGCTCAACGCGCGTGAGGCGCCAAAGGGTAAGGGTTTAATTGGGTAGTTGATACGGCTTCGCGAGGCGCAGATAGGCGTCCGGCGACGTATTATATTTATCCAATACCTGATTGATAAAACCGTCGCTTTGCATCTGGCGGATGGTGGCGTTGAGAACGCCGGCAAGGCCGGACTCGCCAGTTTTGATCATGAAAGCCGTATCGAACACAGTCACGGGCTTGGATGTCAGGCGTTTGATCTCGCCGGGATGTTTCTTGATGTAGTCATCGCCTTCCCCGGCGGCCATGAAGATGACGTCTACTTTTTTCGTCGTTAAATTGAGGATGAGTTGCCCCGCATCGGTCATCGCCGGCATCTCGACGCGCCGCGTGTTCGAGAAGCGATCACGTACCATGTAATAATTAACGTCGCCATCGATGGTCGCGATGGCAAAATCGGCAGAATTCAGATTACCAAGCTTTTCGTCGATGCGCGTTTCGTCCGCACGGCCATAGGCATACATCGCCGAATAGAAAAGCGGCATCGTGAATTCGGCACCTTTGGTTTCCGGCGCATAAATCCATTTGCCGACGCAGGCGATATCGTAGCGGCCAGCTTGTAATCCTGCTGGCATATCGCTCCAACCGACTTGTTCTGTCCATTCGACTTTCCAGCCCAGCATTTCGGCTGCGCGCTCGATGATGTCCGGCGCAACGCCATAGACTTTCTTGGTATTGGGATCGACCATCAGATTGGGAACTTCTAGCGCATAGCCGCAGCGCAGAACACCGGTTTTTTGCACATGTTCTAAAACAGTTTCTTGTGCCGCCGTGTGGGTGTTGCGGGCTGTATATGCGCCAAAAGCGATGCCGATAATCGTCGCAAGAATAACGGGCAGAAGAAGCTGTTTAACGGACATGCGGACCCCCTATCTCAATAGGGCAATCCTAACACCGCCAAAACAGAAGGGAAGAACGACTTACTTGCGCTTATCAACCGGCACGAAGCTGCGCTCTGTCGGGCCCGTGTAAAGCTGACGTGGGCGGCCGATTTTGGCATCGGCTTCGCGCATCGACTCTTGCCAGTGGGCACACCAGCCGGCGGTACGGGCGAGCGCGAACAGCACAGTGAACATGCTGGTCGGAATGCCCATCGCGCGGAGGATGATGCCGGAATAAAAGTCGACGTTCGGATAAAGCTTCTTGGCGACGAAGTAATCGTCTTGCAGAGCTACACGCTCCAGCTCCATTGCAGTTTCCAGCAGTGGATCGTTCTTGATGCCGAGTTCGGCTAGAACTTCATCGCAAGTCTGCTTCATCACCTTGGCGCGTGGATCGTAATTCTTGTACACGCGGTGGCCGAAGCCCATGAGGCGGAAATTGTCGTTCTTGTCTTTCGCGCGCTTCACGATTTCAGGGATCTTATCCTTGCTGCCGATCTGCATCAGCATTTTGAGGACGGCTTCGTTGGCGCCGCCGTGAGCAGGGCCCCAAAGCGAGGTAATGCCGGCAGCGATACAGGCAAATGGGTTTGCGCCGGATGAGCTCGCAAGACGCACGGTCGAGGTCGAAGCGTTCTGCTCATGGTCGGCATGCAGGATGAAAATCTTATCCATCGCACGTGCCAGAACCGGGTTGATCTTGTAAGGCTCAGCCGGGACCGAGAACATCATGTAAAGGAAGTTTTCGGCATAGGAGAGGTTGTTTTGCGGATACACGAAAGGCTGGCCCATCGCATATTTGTAGGCCATGGCGGCAAGCGTCGGCATCTTCGCGATCAGGCGGTGGCATGAGATATCGCGTTGCTTTTGGTCATGGATGTCGAGCGAGTCATGATAGAACGCGGCTAAACCGCCAACGACGCCGCACATCACGGCCATCGGATGGGCGTCACGGCGGAAGCCGCTGTAGAAGCTGATCAGTTGTTCATGCACCATCGTGTGATAGGTGATGTTCTTGACCCAATCTTTTTTCTGCGGAGCGTTGGGCAATTCGCCATACTGAAGAAGGTAAGCAACTTCAAGGAAATCGCTCTTCTCAGCCAGCTGATCGATCGGATAGCCGCGATGAAGAAGGATGCCTTTGTCGCCATCGATGAAAGTGATCTTGGATTCGCAGGCTGCCGTTGAGGTGAAGCCCGGATCGAAAGTGAACATGCCGCTGTCGCCGTAAAATTTACGGATATCGACAACATCCGGTCCCGTGCTGCCGGTGAGGACTGGCAGTTTCCAGCTTTTGCCGCTGGCGTCGTCGGTCAGTGTGACGGTTTTTTTCGGAGCATCAGCCATGGGGATATCCTTCTCTTCGGGCGGGGCATGCCAAGCTTAAAAGCTTTGAGCCGGGCACGCAAATCGCGTGCAATTGCCGATGGTTATGCCGAAAAGAGGCTAATTTTGGGTTAACCTGAATTCTTAAGGAAAATGCGGGGCCAGAGGGCGCCGGTGGCGCTGAGGTGGCGGCGCTGCATTAATACGCGCTTGTGCGATGGCACGGGCAAGTGGCTCCAATGTCTCTTTCCATGTCCGCTGGCTTGATGGATTGGTTTGTTGAGGAGTCTGGTTGGGGACTGCGTGCGTCAGCAACGGTATGTTAACGCCGTCTAGCTGCATCCAGTAACGCTGCCACATGCTGGCGCGCTCCATATGAAATTGTTCTGTATATAAAATAGCTTTGCAAGCCGGATGCTGTTTCAGCCACGCTGCCGAATTCTTGCCATTCTCTTCGGTGTCGTGCGCGTTATCTGTTGAGATATCTTGCCTGATTTGCGCATCCGACAATCCCATTTGAGTGGCAAGCGCTGTCGGAACACTCGGCGTACCGCTGATATGCAGCTTGGCGATATGTCCGTTTTGAAGAGCAAGAAGGCCGGCTTCCACACGACCCGCACCGCCGGTGAAAACGATACCGACAGCGGGATGAGTTTTGGTGCAATCGGCGGCAGCAAAATTGGCAAAGCCAATCGATGTCACGCCAACGGCGGCAGCAATAAAATCCTTGATACGCATATGAACTCTATAAAACGGCTTTTAATCTTTGCAGAGTTTCATCTTTGCCTAATAGTTGCGCAACACCGAAAATGGGTGGCGAGACCGAAGAACCGGTTAACGCAGCCCGCAAAGGTTGGG
>DASTLS010000061.1:0-1988 GCA_035714725.1 Alphaproteobacteria bacterium
TTTCGCGTCGAACTTTTCCAGCGCGTGCTCGGCCTCAACGGTCATCTGAATGTGTATGCAACGCAGGGTGCGCTGTTTAATTACGAACCCGTTCTGGAAGCGATCAAGAAAGTACCGACCGTGACGGATGTTACGCCAACAGTTGAAGCACAGGCGCTAATCACGAAGGACGGCAGCGCGTCTGGTGTTTTTGTGCGCGGCGTGTTGCCGGAAGCTTTGCGACATCGCCCGACTTTGGCGTCGCACATTACCGAAGGCTCGCTCGATAATTTCGATGAAGACCGCATCGCCATCGGGATTCGCATGGCGCAGCGACTTGATGTGCATGTCGGCGACACCATCACTTTGTTGTCACCAGCCAGCAAGACAACGGTCTTTGGCGCAACACCACGCATGCGTGGCTATAAAATCGCAGCTGTCTTTGATGTCGGCATGTTTGAATACGACAATAACTTCGTCTTCATGCCCATTCAGGCAGCGCAGACTTTCTTCCTGACGGGCGAGGGCGTTTCCTCGCTCGAGGTGTTTGTCGAAACGCCGCAACATATGCAGGACGTGCGCAGCAAAATCGTCTCGGCGATATCGTCCACCAGCCCAGCGGGTTTCCGTATGCTGGATTGGCAGCAGAACAATTCCAGCTTCTTCAATGCGCTTCAGGTGGAGCGTAACGTGATGTTTCTCATCCTCACGATGATTATTCTCGTTGCCGCGTTTAACATCATCTCGAGCCTCATCATGCTGGTGAAGGATAAGGGGCGAGATATCGCCATTCTCCGCACCATGGGTGCCACGCGCGGCATGGTGATGCGTATTTTCTTTTTAAACGGCGCCAGCATTGGTGTGATCGGCACATTCTTTGGTTTTGTGCTCGGCCTCTTTATCGCGAGCCATATCGAAAATCTGCGCCAGATTGTACAGAAGATCAGCGGCACCGATCCTTTCGCACCGGAAGTTTATTTCCTCACGCATATGCCATCTGTTGTCGATCCCGGCGAAGTGCTGCAAGTCGTTGTGATGGCCCTTGTGCTGTCATTCCTCGCGACGCTTTACCCTTCGTGGCGTGCGGCGAAGCTCGATCCGGTTGAGGCTCTGCGTTATGAGTGAGGCCGTTCTTCAGCTTCGCAATATCCAGCGAACATTTAGCCAGGCGGGAAATAACCTGCATGTGCTGCGCGGGTGTTCGCTCGATATCATGGCGGGCGAGCAGGTCGCACTGATCGGGCCTTCAGGCTCCGGTAAATCGACGCTTTTGCATACTGCGGGTCTGCTTGAGCGGCCTGATGCCGGCACGATTGTTGTCGGCGGCAAGGATGCCAGTAAGCTTGATGAAATGGGCCGCACCCTAATGCGCCGCGAGACAATCGGTTTCGTCTACCAATTCCATCATTTGCTGCCGGAATTTTCGGCCCTCGAAAATATCATGCTGCCGCAAATGCTGGCGGGGATTGGAAAAGAGGCCGCGCGCCGCCGTGCGTCGGAGCTGCTCAATCTTGTCGGCCTTATGCCGCGTGCCGATCATCGTCCGGCGCGTTTGTCGGGCGGTGAACAGCAGCGCGTGGCGCTTGTTCGCGCACTGGCCAATAAACCAAAAATTCTGATTGCGGATGAACCGACCGGTAATCTTGATCCGCAAACGGCCGATCAAATGTTCGAAGTGCTACAAAATCTCGTGCAGACACAAAATCTCGCACTGCTGATGGCGACGCATAATCACGAACTCGCCGATCGCATGAGCCGCGTTCTCGAAATCAAAGACGGTATCGTCGCCGAGCTTTAAAGCTTCGCGTGCATCACATTGCATCCGCCGGGCGCGTGATGGCATGTGACAAGAAATGTGCGATGGGGGATGGTTGCCGGGGGTATTGATGCGTGTGGACGAGAGGCAGATGCGCTGCCGAGTTTGAACATCCCGTAAGAGCAAGACGAGAAAAGCAGGAGCGTGCCAACTGCAACGGCTGTCAGGCAGCCGGGGACAGGAGGATTTCCAT
>DASTLS010000062.1:0-2959 GCA_035714725.1 Alphaproteobacteria bacterium
TGCCGCTCGCCATGACATCGACCGATGCTATCGCCGGCGTGCTGGTTGAATTACAGCTTCAGCGCCAGCCGCGCGATTACCTGGATCGCCGCAACGATTATATCAATCGCGTGACTGCAGAAGATGTCGATCGTGTCATCAAGAAGTGGTTCAATCCCGATGGTCTTACGATCAGTATGGTCGGCAAGCCCGATAACATGACGCCGACGGAAACTCACGAGCAGGTGCATCAATAATGGTGGCGCTCGATCAAAGTCCGGCATGGAAACAACTCGCGCATCATCGTGATGCGATGAAGCTGAAATCTTTGTCCGAGATTATTCTTGGCGACCCGCGCCGCATGGAAAATTGCGAGCTCGCCCTTGGTGGTTTGACCTTCAATTACGCGTTTAATGCTGTAACTGACGAGACAATCGATCTGTTGGTGAAACTCGCGCAGTTTCAGGGCATCGAGCAGCGGCGGGAACAGATGTTCCGTGGTGACACTATCAATGTCACTGAAAAACGCGCGGTTTTACATACGGCGTTACGCCAGAAAGACGGCAAACCGGTCATGGTTGATGGCCGGAATGTCATCGAAGATATCAAAGCAGCGCGTGCCAAAATGGTAGCGTTCGCAAAGGACGTGCGCGAAGGTCGTTGGCTTGGGGCGACCGGCAAGCCGATCAAGCATGTCGTCAATATTGGCATCGGCGGCTCCGATCTCGGGCCGCGGCTGGCAACTGAAGCGCTTGCGTCCTACGTCACAGGACTGCAGGTGCATTATGTCGCGAATGCCGATGCATTCGATCTGCAATCGACGCTCAAAAATTGTGATGCCGAAGAAACGCTCTTTGTTGTCGTTTCCAAAACCTTCACGACGCAGGAAACTTTGCTGAACGCCAACAGCGCTCGCAAGTGGCTGACGGATAAACTCGGTGATGCAGCGGTCGCGCAGCATTTCGTTGCGGTCTCGACCAATCAGAAGGCGACGGAAGCGTTCGGCATTCCGGAATCCAATATGTTCCCGATGTGGGATTGGGTAGGGGGACGCTTCAGCCTTTGGTCTGCTGTCGGTCTTAGCCTTATGCTCGCCATCGGCCCCGAGAATTTTCAGAAATTATGCGATGGCGCGGCAGCGATGGATGATCATTTTCATACCGCACCTTTGGCCAAAAACATTCCTGTGCTGTTTGCGCTGTTCGGCATCTGGCATCGCAATTTTCACGATGCGCATGCGGTCGCGATTTTGCCGTATAGCGAACGTCTGAGAAATTTGCCGCGCTATCTCCAGCAGCTTGATATGGAGAGCAATGGTAAGCCCGTCACGCGCGATGGCAAGCCGATCGATTATGAAACTGCGCCGATCATTTTCGGCGAATGCGGCACAGTTGGCCAGCACAGCTTTCATCAATGGCTACATCAGGGCAGCGATATTGTTCCTGCTGACTTCATCGGCGTGCGCGAAGATGATCTGAATGCACCCGATCATCATCGCGTCATGCTATCGAATATGGTGGCGCAAATGGGTGCGCTGGCTTTCGGTCAGGCTGAGGGCAAAACGCCTCACGATGTGTACACAGGTAATCGCTCCAGCAATTTTATTTTGCTCGATCACCTCGATCCCGAATGCCTCGGTATGTTGATTGCGCTCTACGAGCACAAAATTTTTGTGCAAGGCGCCGTCTGGGATATCAATTCCTTCGATCAGCCGGGCGTCGAATTGGGCAAGAAACTCGCGAAAATGCTGGAATCGCCGCAGGGCACCCCAGCCCCATCCCAGGCCTTTATGGACGCCTTTATGCGCCGGGCGACCCCAAAATCGAAGAAATAGAAGAGATATCAATCTCTTAGCTCTCCAATCGTAATGATTCATTAAAAAATCCCTGAGAAAATAGACCTTCTGCCACCCTAGTCAGCAGGCGGCCTTTTTAGCCTGCATCCGAATGACGAGCTTATGCCTGAAACCCAATATGTCGCCCGCTTAACGCAAGAGCAGCTGGATGTCATCGTTCAGAAACATGCGATGTTTCGTTCGGCGCGTCTCGGCGGCGTGCGCGCGCAACTTGGGCGACACGATCTTTCCAATCTCTCGCTGGTGAATTGCGATTTGTCGCACGCCGATTTTTCAGGTGCCTCTCTGGTTCAAACTGATTTCCGTGGTGCCAAGCTTGATTACGCTATTTTGTTCGGCGCGGATCTTCGCTTCGCAAACTTGCAAAGCACGAGTTTGGTGCGCGCCGATCTGCGCGGTGCTTGCTTGCGCGGCACAACACTTGTGGGTGCGGATTTAACCGGCGTTGATTTGCGTGAAGGCATTCTCACCGCGACCGACAACAAAGGTAATCTTACGCCCGCTCATAAGGATATTCCGATATCCGACAGCGGTGGCGCCGATCTCAGTGGTGCGAACTTGACTGATGCACGCCTTTCGGGCGCTGTCGCTATCGATACCAATTTCAGCGATGCGACGATGCGCGGCTGCAAGATCGTGCGCGCCAATCTTTCGGGCGCCAATTTCTCCGGCGCTAATCTGGAATCCGCCGATCTGAGTCTTTGTGATTTGCGCAAAGCCAATATGCGTGGCGCCGTGCTTGTGAATGCCGCGCTCAGTCTCGCCGATCTGACGGATGCGAATATGTCGGGCGCGCTCACCAATCGCCCGGTCGGTCCTTCGGTCAAAGACCTGAAGGCGCCACTCGAAGATTTGCTGCGCCAACATACGCTTTGGGTCGGCAGTAACGCGGGCGAAGGTAAGCAGCTGGATATTACCGGTTTCGATTTGCGCACCGGCGTCAATTTCTCACGTGCCTGCTTAACGATGCTCAAGGCGCGGAATGCGATGCTCTATGGTGTCAGTTTTGTTGATGCGCAGCTGCAGGCCGCCGATATGCAAAATTCTGATCTGCGTCACGCCAATTTCCAGTCAGCCGATATGCGTGGCGGCGATTTTAAGGGCGCCAAACTCAGCAACGCGAAT
>DASTLS010000063.1:0-2289 GCA_035714725.1 Alphaproteobacteria bacterium
CCTTGCGCCTCATTGTCACTCGCGCAGCGGAACGCAACGGCATCAAGCATCACGAAAAATCCGAAGCGAAATCAGCCAAGGCGCGCAAAGTGCGCGTTCTTCTCGGCGGCAAAACAGCCGAGCGCCAGGTCTCGCTCATGTCCGGCACGAATGTCTGGCTGAAACTGCTGCATGCGCCGGATTACCGGCCCGATCCGTTTCTGCTGTCGCCGGATGGTCATATCTGGCAATTGCCCTACAGCTACACACTGAACCACACGGTCGAGGAAATCCTCACCCATTGCGCCGAAGCCGCGAACACCACAACGCGCCTGAAGCAACTCGCACCGCCCTTGCGCCAGCGCCTTGGTTTGCCGCCCCTGCCCGCGAATGCCGATTTGATGCCACGCCGTATCACGCTCGAGCAATTCTGCACCGAAGCGAAAGATGAAAATGCGTTCGTCTTTATAGCTCTCCATGGTGGCGAAGGCGAAGACGGCACATTGCAAGCCGAGTTTGATCGCTATGGCTTGCCCTATAACGGCTCCGGCGCGGAAGCTTCACGCCTCTGCATGGATAAGAACGAAACTGGCGCCGTTATCACGGCGCTCGACGACAATCAGCTGATCTCAGCTCCTAAGCTCAGCTTCACGCTCGATGATAAGCCCGATGCCAATAAACTTTGGCAGGAAGCGACACAAAAACTCGGCGACAACGATATCCTGATTAAGCCACAAGCCGACGGTTGCTCCGCCGGCGTCGTGCGCCTCTCCTCAGCCGCAGAACTCGGCACATATATAAAGGCGCTACAGGATAAGCTTCCAGTTTTGGCGCCCGGCACGCTGCACCACCAATCCGGCGCAGTCGAATTACCGAGCAATGCCGATCAACTGATCCTCGAGCCTTTCATCGTCACCGACGATATTCATGTCGAAAATCTGGAACTCCATCACACAACCCGTGAGGGCTGGATTGAACTAACGGTCGGCGTTCTTGAAGACGCCGGGTCCTATCACGCGCTGTCGCCGAGCATCACGGTTGCGCAAAACGCCGTGCTTTCGCTGGAAGAAAAATTCCAGGGCGGCACCGGCGTCAATCTCACGCCGCCGCCGGAATCAATTGTCAAAGCGGAACAAATTCAGCAGATCAAAAATATGATCGAGAAAGCGGCGAAAGCCCTTGGCATCGAAGGTTACTCGCGGATAGATATCTTCTTCAATCTGCGCAGCAGCCAGACCATGATCATCGAAGCCAACAGCCTTCCGGGCCTCACCGCCTCCACCGTTATTTTCCATCAGGCGCTGGCCGAACAGCCGCCGATGGTGCCGCGCGTGTTTCTTTCGAAGCTTGTTGAGCTTGGCATCAAGCGTTGCCAACGTTTGCATCCAGAAACACAACGGGCCAACGCGCGATGAGACGCAGGCGGTCGCATATTCCGCTCCGCGGAAGCGTCACGCAACACACAGCCTCCGTCCGTATGCGCGCACGCGATACATCGCGCTTCGGTTTCCTCATGCGGCTTTCGGCCCTTCTCGGCGGCCTCGTCGTCATCGGCATACTATGCGTCATCCTGTGGCACAAAGGCTGGCCGCAGAAGCAGGCTGAAAATCTCGCCGATGCCAGCCTTCATATGACGCAGAAAGCGCATTTCGCCGTGAAAGACATCGTCGTCGAAGGCCGCCAGCAGGTGAACAAAGAAAGCCTTATGACGGCGCTCGGCACAATCTCCGGCGCGCCGATCCTGAGCTTCGATCCGAACGCGGCGCAAGCACGCATCGCCAAATTGCCGTGGGTGGCCTCGGCCATCGTTGAGCGTCGCCTGCCTGATACGATTTTCATTCATCTGACTGAGCGTGCGCCGATGGCACGTTGGCAGCATGACGATCGCGTGATCGTGATCGACAGTGAAGGCGCGGAATTACCGGAAGCGAAGCTTGATCAATTCGGCCAATTGCCGCTCGTGGTCGGCGCGGATGCCGCGGGGCAAGCGCATGCGCTTCTCGATATGCTCGCCGATTATCCGGCTGTACAAGCCAAGATGACAGCAGCCGTGCGCGTAAGTGAGCGCCGCTGGGATATCTACCTGCAACCGAAAGTTGTTGCAAAATTACCTGAAAAAGACATGCAGCGCGCGCTCAGCCGCCTCTCCGATCTGATTGTTGACCAGAAAATTCTGGAACGGGATATAGTGACGATTGATTTGCGCGACCCGTCCAAGTTCATCCTCGAAGAAAAATCCGCTCCTCAGACCCAAAACGGGGCCAAGACCTTATGAATCGCCTGACCCAATGGCTTTTTGCGAAACCGCGC
>DASTLS010000064.1:0-5065 GCA_035714725.1 Alphaproteobacteria bacterium
TCGGCGACGTTCCGCACGATGGTGAGATCATGCGTGATCAAGAGCAACGCCATGCCGAGGCGTTTGGAAAGATCTTTTAAGAGGGCAAGAATTTGCGCCTGAACGGTGACATCGAGCGCTGTTGTGGGTTCATCGGCGATCAGTAGGGCCGGGTCATTTGCTAAAGCCATCGCGATCATCACGCGCTGACGCTGACCACCTGAAAGTTCATGCGGATAGGCGCTTAAACGTTTTTCGGCGTTCGGTAATCCAACCAGCTTGAGCAGCTCAAGCGTACGGATGCGAGCTTGCGCCTCATTCATCTTTTTGTGCAGGAACAGCACTTCGTTGATCTGCTTTTCAATCGTGTGCAGCGGATTGAGGGAAGTCATCGGCTCCTGAAACACCATCGCAATGCGATTGCCGCGAATGGTACGCAGCGTGCGTTCCGGCGCGCCGCAAAGTTCCTGACCTTCAAACTGAATACTGCCGCTCGGATGTTTTGCGTTGGGGTAGGGTAAAAGCTGAAGAATGGAAAGCGCGGTGACAGATTTGCCGGAGCCGCTTTCGCCGACTAGCGCCATCGTTTCGCCGCGCTCGACGGTGAAGGACACGTGCTTCACCGCCTCGAATGCGTTTGGGCCGTTGCCGAACGTCACGCTTAAATCTTTGACGGTGAGCAATGTCATTTGCCACCCATCTTGCGCGGGTCGAACGCATCACGCACCGCTTCGCCGATGAAGATCAAAAGCGTCAGCATCACCGAAAGCACACAGAATGCGCTGATACCGAGCCACGGAGCTTGCAGGTTATTCTTGCCCTGATTAAGCAATTCGCCAAGCGAAGGCGAGCCGGGCGGCAGACCGAAGCCAAGAAAATCAAGTGCGGTCAGTGTTGTGATCGAATGGTTGAGGATGAAGGGCAGGAAGGTGAGGGTTGCCACCATTGCGTTCGGCAACACATGCTTGAACATGATGGTGATGTCACCAGCGCCGAGTGCTTTTGCCGCGCGGACATAATCGAAATTGCGCGCACGCAGAAATTCGGCACGCACGACATGCACCAACGACATCCAAGAAAACAGCAGCATGAGTATCAGCAGCCACCAGAAATTCGGCTGCACAAGGCTTGCCATGATGATGAGAAGGTAGAGCACCGGCATGCCGCCCCAAATCTCGATGAAGCGCTGCATAAGTAAATCGGTCATACCGCCGAAGTAGCCCTGCACAGCACCGGCCGCGATGCCAATGACGGAAGAAAAAAGCGTCAGCGTCAGGCCAAACAAAACCGAAATGCGGAAGCCATAGATCATGCGCGCCAGAACATCGCGTCCCTGATCATCGGTACCGAGCCAATTGTCCGCATCGGGTGGTGAAGGCGCCGGTGATTTCAAATTGTAATTAATCGTGTTGTAGGAATAGGGGATGAGCGGCCAGATCATCAAGCCCTTGTCCTCGATCAGTTTTTTCACGTATGGGTCGCGATAACGCGCTTCGGTTTCGAACTCACCGCCGAATTTGGTTTCCGGATAACTGACAAATACAGGCGCGTAATAATGTCCGTCAAATTTCACGAGTAACGGATTGTCGTTGGATACGAACTCGGCAAACAGCGTAAAGCTGAACAGGATGAGGAATATCCAAAGAGACCAGAAACCGCGCTTATTGGCACGGAAATTGGCCCAGCGGCGCTGGTTGAGGGGTGTCCACGAACGGGGGCGGAGGCTCATGTATCGCGCGCCTCGAAATCGATGCGCGGATCGGTGGCGACATAGGCAAGGTCGCCGATGAGGTTCATGATCAGCCCAAGCAGCGTGAAGAAATACAGCGTGCCGAACATGACGGGATAATCGCGATTGATCGTCGATTCAAATCCGAGCAGCCCCATACCGTCGAGCGAGAAAATAACTTCGATCAGCAGCGAGCCGGTGAAGAGGATAGAAATAAATGCGCCCGGAAATCCGGCGATCACAATCAGCATGGCATTCCGAAACACATGTCCGTACAAAACACGGTGTTCGGTAAGGCCTTTCGCGCGCGCGGTCAGCACGTACTGTTTGTTGATCTCATCAAGAAAGGAATTTTTCGTGAGCATGGTAAGGCTTGCGAAGCCGCTGATCACAAGCGCCGTAATCGGCAGCGTGATATGCCAGAAATAATCGAGGATGCGATGCGGCCAATCCATATCGCTCCAATTGTCGGAGACGAGGCCTCGCAACGGGAACCATTCGAAATAACGCCCGCCCGCGAACACAACGATCAGCAGAATAGCGAAAAGGAAGCTTGGAATGGCATAGCCCGCAATAATCACGGCGCTGGTCCAGACATCGAAATTACTGCCGTCCTTCACCGCTTTACGAATACCGAGCGGGATAGAAATGAGATAAACGATTAACGTCGTCCACAATCCGAGCGAGATTGAAACCGGCATCTTGCTGACGACGAGATTAAAAACGCTTTCGTCGCGGAAATAGGATTTGCCGAAATCGAAACGCGCATAGTTCCAGACCATGAGGCCGAAACGTTTATAAAGCGGCATGTCGAAACCAAACTGATGTTCCAGCTCTTTGATCAATTCCGGATCCACGCCTTGTGCGCCAGCATAATGAGATGAACTGCCGCTTTGATCGGTTTTCATCTGCTGCGCGCCGGGCATGGCAACGTCGCTGGTCGAGCCGCCGCCAAAGCGCGCGGTTGCTGCGATGTCTGTGCCGTGAAGTTTTGCGACGATTTGCTCGATAGGGCCGCCGGGCGCCGCTTGCACAATAAGGAAGTTCAGCACCATGATGCCGAACAGCGTGGGAATGATGAAAAGCAGGCGGCGGATGATGTAGGCGAGCATGGGGCCGACATTAAAGATGGCAGGTGATTTGTTCAACAGCCCTCTGTTATAATGAAAACGGAGGTTCTATGACCGATACATCACCTGTCCGGCGCGCGGATCCGAAGCTGCTCGAGATTCTTGTTTGCCCACTGACCAAGACGCCGCTGCGTTACGATGCGGAACGTCAGGAGTTGATCAGCGACAAGGCGAAGCTCGCATTTCCTATCCGCGAAGGCATTCCCATCATGCTGATCGACGAAGCGCGAAAGCTGGATTGATGCCTGATTTTATGCAGCTCGCGTTTCAAGAGGCCGAAGGTGCGGCATCGCGCGGGGAGGTTCCTGTTGGCGCTGTGCTGGTCACAAGTGCCGGTGAAGTTCTCGCGCGCGCAGGCAATCGTACGGAAGTGGATCATGATCCCACCGCGCATGCCGAAATGCTGGTGCTACGCGAAGCTGCAAAAAAATTAAATTCACCGCGCCTGATGGATTGTGATCTGTATGTGACGCTCGAGCCTTGTGCGATGTGCGCAGCAGCTATCAGTTTCGCGCGCGTACGCCGGGTTTATTTCGCGGCCTATGATCCGAAGGGCGGAGCAATTGATCATGGCCCGCGCTTTTTTAATCAGCCGACCTGTCACCACAAGCCCGAAGTCATCGGCGGCGTTGAAGAACAACGCGCAGGTGAATTGCTGAAGAAATTTTTCGCGGAAAAGCGTTAGGCCGCTTTCGTTTTACCGACCGCGCGCCAGCCGATATCGCGGCGACAGAATCCATCTTTCCAATCGATGCTGTCGACAGCCTGATAGGCTTTGGCTTGCGCTTCGGCAATCGTTGCGGCGGCACCTGTTACTGCCAGCACACGCCCGCCATTGGCAGTCACTTCGCCCGATGCATTACGCTCAGTCCCGGCATGGAAGACTTCGGCATTCTCAATCGCGCCGGCTTTCTCAAGCCCGCGAATGACGCTACCCTTCTGATAACTGCCGGGATAACCATTTGCCGCCATAATGACGCAGAGGGCGGCAACGCTGTGCCATTGAATATTAATGCCATCCAGCATGCCCTTCGATGCGGCATAGAGGAGTGCGAGCAAATCGGATTTCAACCGCACCAGCATGGCTTCGGTTTCTGGGTCGCCAAAGCGCGCGTTGAATTCGATTAGCTTCGGGCCGGTCTTCGTCATCATAAGGCCGGCGAACAAAACGCCGGTAAAAGGGCGGCCCATATCGCGCATGGTGTTGACGGCAGGGTTGACGATCTCGCGCATGATGCGGTCTTGCATGACGTTATCGACGATAGGTGCTGGTGAGTATGCGCCCATGCCGCCTGTGTTCGGGCCTTTATCGCCGTCATAGACAGCTTTGTGATCTTGGGCTGCGGCAAAGGGCAGGGCCATGTTGCCATCGCAAAGCGCAAAGAAGCTGACTTCTTCACCTTCCATACATTCTTCGATCACGACTTCGGCGCCGGCGGCACCGAAAACTTTTTTCGTCATGATGTCATCGATAGCGCCGAGCGCTTCATCGAGCGTGCGTGCGACCGTCACGCCCTTGCCAGCAGCAAGACCATCGGCTTTCACGACAATCGGAGCGCCTTGCTGCTGCACATATTGTTTCGCGGCTTCGGCATCGGTGAAACGCTTATATATAGCGGTTGGAATTTTTGCCTTCGCCGCGAGGTCTTTCATAAAGCCTTTCGAGCCTTCAATTTCAGCAGCGGCCTGGCTTGGGCCGAAGCAAGCGATGCCCGCTTCGCGTAATTTATCAGCAAGGCCGAGTGTCAGCGGTAATTCAGGGCCGATAACGACAAATTCGATTTGGTGTTGTTGGCAGGCGTTCAAAATGTCGGCGATTTTATCGACAGCGATTGGAAGGCATTCGGCAACGGCGGCGATACCGGCATTCCCCGGTGCGCAATAAAGCTTGGAACACATCGGCGATTTGGCGATGGCCCAGCACAGCGCGTGCTCGCGTCCTCCGCTTCCTATCACCAGTGTTTTCATGGCCCCCTCGCTTTTCCAGCCGCCTGAGGCTATGTTTTCACCATGCCTAAAGCCAAGACGCAATCCACTTTATTCGACGAGCCGCGCCCCGGCAGCAACCTGCCGGAATATAGCGTTGCGGAGATTTCGCGCGCCGTTAAAAAGAATATGGAAGATACGTTCGGCCTTGTCCGCATTCGCGGCGAGATCTCGGATTGCAAACTGCACTCCAGCGGCCATTTGTACCTGACATTGAAGGAGGATACCGCTGTGCTCGCCG
>DASTLS010000065.1:0-12790 GCA_035714725.1 Alphaproteobacteria bacterium
GCCCTGCTTGCCGGATGAGCGGTTACCGATGAAGCGGACCGGGTCGATGGGTTCAATCGTAGGGCCACTTGTCACAAGCGCCCTCTTGCCAGCGAGCGGACCGGGAATTGCGAAATGGGATGATACAGCTGCGACGATATCGGCGACTTCGGCCATGCGGCCTTCACCTTCTTCGCCGCACGCCATCATGCCGGCACCGGGGCCGATCATGGCGACGCCGCGCTTCTTCAAAATCTCAAGATTGGCTTTCGTAGCGGCGTTTTCCCACATCATGACATTCATGGCGGGCGCCATCATCACGGGGCGGTTGGTCGCCAGCAAAAGTGTGCTGGCGAGATCATCAGCGATGCCTTGCGCGAGCTTCGCCATGATATTTGCAGTCGCAGGAGCAACGAGAACGAGGTCCGCTTCGCGAGAAAGGCGAATATGCCCCATCTGCGCTTCATCGGTCAGCGAGAACAATTCGCCGTAAACTTTGTCTTCGGAAAGAGCCGAGACCGAAAGCGGCGTCACGAATTGCGCGCCGCCTTGCGTGAGAACGCAACGGACAGATGCGCCCTGCTCCCGCAAGCGGCGAATGAGATCGAGGCTTTTATAAGCCGCGATGCCGCCCGAAATGATCAGCAAAATGCGGCGATTATGGAGGTTGTTAGCCATGCGTTTTTATAGCATGGGCGGCCCGAAAAGGTTAGTCGAATACCTCGTTCGGGTACGCGCCCCAGAAGTCGGTTTTGCGCAAGTAACCCTTGATTCCATTGAACTTTAGCTTGCACCAGTCCTTCTTGCACGAAACCAATTGGCCCACCGCGCCGACCTCGAGATGCGCGACGGCGCCGGAGGTAACATCCGGATCGCTGTGCAGATCGCGCGTGCCACCCGAGACGATGCCGGAGCGTTTGCCGGTGAGCGCGCTTTTGTGCACCCAACCTTTGGCGCCTTCGCTATCCCGCACCTGGCGCCAGATTTCATATTCGGCGACGATCTCCACCGGCAATCCCTGATGCGAGAACACCCATTCGATCGGGTAGCGCGTGCCGGGACCTGTGCGCATATTCACATCGTTTGAGCGTAAGGAGGCGAAACGCGGCACCGGCAAGCCTGACGCTGCCTTGCTTTCGTCTGTGTCGTTCTCATTGACGGCGGCGTGCAAGGGCGTGGCTGCAATCAGCGCCAGCATCAAAATGGCGATGAAGAATTTTTTCACCCAGCCCCCGTTTGTTCCGCAATATCGCCGCCAGCCTGATCTGCGGCAAATTGCGCGGCGAATGTGTCAATGCTGCGGCTTTCGATTGCGGCGCGCAAGTCCTTCATCAAATCCTGATAATATTGGAGATTATGCGCGCTCAAGAGCATCGGCCCCAGAATTTCCTCGGCACGGAACAGATGGTGGATATAGGCGCGGCCATAGTTCTTGCACGCCATACAGATGCATTTGTCATCGATGGGTCGTGGATCGCTGAGGTGGCGCGCGTTGCGCATGTTCACGGTGCCGCGGCGCGTAAAAGCTTGTCCCGTGCGGCCTGAGCGCGTCGGCATCACGCAATCGAACATATCGATGCCGCGACGTACGGCGCCGACGATATCATCAGGCTTGCCAACGCCCATGAGATAGCGCGGCTTGTCATCCGGCAGATGATGCACGGTCGCATCCAGCATGCGGAACATCGTCTCCTGCCCTTCGCCGACCGCGAGGCCGCCGACGGCATAACCATCGAAGCCGATTTTCTTGAGGGCGTTTGCGGATTCTTCGCGGAGATCGGGATACACGTTCCCCTGATTGATGCCGAAGAGGGCATAGCCCGGACGCGGCTTGAAAGCTTGCCTGCAACGCTCCGCCCAGCGCATCGACATGCGCATTGAGAGTGCTGCCTGCTCATGCGTCGCGGGATGCGGCGTGCATTCGTCGAAACACATCGTGATATCGGAATCGAGATCGTGCTGAATTTGCATCGAGCGTTCCGGCGTCAATTCATGCTTGCTGCCGTCGAGATGCGAGCGGAACGTCACGCCCTTCTCATCGATATCGCGCAACTCGGAAAGCGACATCACCTGATAGCCGCCGCTATCGGTGAGAATGGGGCCGGGC
Source organism: Alphaproteobacteria bacterium (assembly GCA_035714725.1). GTDB lineage: Bacteria > Pseudomonadota > Alphaproteobacteria > UBA9219 > UBA9219 > JAATFY01. The sequence goes on from DASTLS010000065.1 coordinate 2,087, forward strand.
CAATTCATGAATTTGTGCAGGCCGCCTAATTGCGCAACCCGTTCGGCACCCGGGCGAAGCATCAGATGGTAGGTGTTGCAGATCGCCATCTCGGCGCCGGTGGATTTAACCGTCTCCGGCGTCATGGCTTTGACGGTCGCAGCCGTAGCTGTGGCCATAAAACACGGTGTTTCGAATGTGCCGTGGGCCGTTGTTACGCGGCCGCGGCGCGCTGTGCCATCCGTTGCAGAAATATTGAATGAAAAGGCGTTCATGGCGGTTTCAATGCCATAAAAGCGCGCCTCAGGATAGCGTCAAAAACCCGGGAAATATTTACGGATTATAAGGCGTCGAAGGCGTGGTGTCCTTCGGCGGTACGATTGCCCAGCCCATCTTCACCGGCTCGACATCGGCTTCGGTCTGGCGGGCAAGGGTAAAGGGCGGCTGAATTTCAGCGTTCGGGAATTTTTCCTTGATGAAGTCCGGAGCCTGATCCGACTGGTGCTGCGCACCGAGGCAGTGGCGCACGCACCAAACAATCGCGCCGCCGTAACGGTCGAGATCGCCGGATTTGATCCAGGGGCTGATCTCCTTATCGCCCATGATGAACACATGCGGGCGTTCGGCAGCGTAATAAGCAACGTTACCCGCCGGCCATGTATCGCCGATCACAAAGCGCAGCGGCTGATGATAGCGATCATGCCAGACATCGGTGACATAATTCGCCAGCGCCTTGCCGGGGAAGTGAATGCGACCGGTTTTCTCTTCGACATAAGGATAGATGATGTTCGACGTCAGATAGACAAGAAGCACGGCGAAGAAAGCCACACTCCAGGCATAGACAAAGCGTGTCAGGCTCTCTTGCGAGAAGGACGGATGGAATTGCGCAATCGCCCAGATGCCGAGGAAGCTCCAGAACGGCGTGCCCCACATATCGCGCACCGCAAAGCCGCCTACGCCGGCAATCAAGAGTGTGAGCAGAAAAGGGCCGAAGGTGACGGTCGTCAAAAACGCCTGATCGAACGCATCGGAACGATCATCACGTGTTGTGCCGTTGCGACCGTAAAACACCAGGAAAAGCAGCGCAAAACCGAGCAAAACCACTAGTTGACCGGTAATAAGAACCATCGGCGCGAAGATAAAGTTCGGCATCGCGTGCGGCTTCGCGGTGTGCAGACGGTCCATCGTGTAGGCGAAGGGCAGATAGTCGTGATTGTTGAGCCAGATCAGATGCGGCACGAACAAAGCGAAGGCAACAAAGACAGCGATATAAGGGCCGAAGCTCTTTAGGCGATGACGCGCCAGCGGCTCGATCAGCATGAGCGACGAAAGCGCGATGAGCAAAAGGCCGGTGCTGTACTTTGTATAAAGGCCGCCGGCGCTCCAGACGCCGAGCAAAATCCAGTGACGATACGAATTGTCCTTCACCGCGCGATGGAAGGAATAAGCGATCAGCGACCAGAACGGCAGCTGAAGCACGTTCGGGTTAAATTCGACGCTGGTGAAATTGTAATAAACGATGGCTTCGAGCAGCATGACGCCGATCAGCGCCGCTGTCTCGCTCATCATGCGGCGGCCCGTCTGCCATACGCCCCAGAAAGCGCCGAGCACGGCAACTTGCGATGCAAAGAAATGAGCCCAGGGCGCACGGTTGGTGAGGATCGCTAAAATCTGCAACCACCAGGATTGCATGGGCGGATGCTTATAGGTGCCGAGCAGCCATTCGCGGCCCCAGGCATAGCCTTCGATCACATCGAGCGGCGCATTGGGTGATGTCAGCGTCGGAACGATCGTCCAGAGCACAAGATGCGTCAGTGCGAACGTCCAAAACAGCCGCGATGTGCGGGTGCTGATGGCAGTAACGAAAAGATGCGGTCGGACGAGGCTGATCGACATTTAAAATAAGACCCTAAATCTGAGTCCTTATTTAGCGGGTCGGCCTTGCCTTGTAAAAGCCATTCTTGTTAACGGCGCTCGAGCAAGGTTGCATCGCCGAAGGAGTAGAAACGGTAGTTGTTATCAATGGCGTATTTATAGGCGACGCGCATGGCATCCAGCCCCATAAAGGCCGAAACCAGCATAAAAAGCGTCGATTTCGGCAGGTGGAAGTTGGTGAGCAGCATATCTGCCGTCTTTATCCGGCAACCGGGATAGATGAAGATAGAGGTATCGGCGGCGAAGGGTTTTACCACCCCATTTTCATCCGCTGCACTTTCGAGCAAGCGAAGGCTGGTTGTGCCGACGGCTATGATTCGCCCGCCTTGCTGTTTCGCCTGATTGATAATGTCGGCGGCATCCGCGCTCACCTCACCCCATTCGGCATGCATGGCATGATCTTTGATGCGCTCCGCTTTCACCGGCAGAAATGTGCCGGCACCGACATGCAGCGTCACCGTTGCGCGTTTGACGCCTTTATCATCCAGCTTCTTTAAAAGCTCCGGCGTGAAATGAAGCCCGGCAGTCGGGGCTGCAACGGCACCTTCGCGCGATGCATAGACGGTTTGATAGCGCGCCTCATCCTGCCGCGCTTCGCCTTTCTCGCGCTTGATGTATGGCGGCAACGGCGGCTCGCCATATTTCTGTAAAAGCGGATAAAGTTTTTCGTCTGTCACAGAAAAATGCAGCCGAACTTGGCCATCATCAAATTTCTCGGCAACGGTTGCGGAAAAATTATCGGCGAAAACAACGTCGTCATTCACGCGCAATCTTTTGCCGGGCCGCGCGAATGCAAGCCATGATTGAGGGCCTTCTTTCTTGTGCAGCAAAATTTCGATGCTGACTTCCCCACGCTTGCCATAGATGCGCGCGGGAATGACTTTCGTATCATTCACAACCAGCACATCCCCTGCCCGCAACAAATCCGGCAGATCATAAATATGCCGGTCGGTGAGATCGCCTTGCGTCACATGCAGCAGACGCGCGTGATCGCGCGGCTCGATCGCGCTCTGCGCGATACGATCCTGCGGCAAGTCGAAATCGAAATCATCGGTGCGCCAATCGCGCGTTTGCTCGGTCATGCCGAGAGATATAGGTGAGTTAGGCGAGCGCGTCTATTCTTCGACCGCGCGCCATGTGCCGTCAGGCTGGAGGCAAGCAGTGCCGTAGCTTTCCCGCACCTGATTGCCGATACGCACTTTTTCCGAATATTCGCGGCAGAAAGAGCCGCTATCATCATCGGCATAGATAGGCGACGGCGGCGCGGGCGGCGCCACATAATTCGGCGCATAAGGCATGAATTGCGGTGGCGGCGTGTAGGCATAATAAGCACCCGTAACGGGAGCGGAGGAAGTTAGGCGCGGCGCTGTCAGTTGATTGCCGATATAACCACCGGCAACAACACCGCCGAGCGTAGCCGCAGTATTGCCACCGCCTCTGCCGAACTGATTGCCGATTACGCCGCCGACACCTGCACCTAAGGCAGTGCCGAAAATCTGGGTTTCATCGGCGTATACGGGAAGCATGGCGGCTGCGAGGATTAACCCTGTTATTGCCGTCAGTAAGAATTTCCGCCTTTTATTGCCCCGTTCCATGAGCCTTCTCTACCACGAAGGTATGGCAACAGTTGGGCAGAGATAATGGCTTGAGCGGCCTAGAGTTTTTTCAGCACATCTTCGGCAATAGCCAGCGAGGAGGTCAGACCCGGGGATTCAATGCCGTAAAGATTGACCAGATGCGGGATTTTATGGGTACCGGAATTCTGCACCATGAAATCGGTATCGTGCGGGCTGCCGCGTGCCAGTTTCGGACGAATACCGGAATAATCGGGCTGCAAGGCGCCATCTTTCAAATTCGGGTAATAGCGGCGCACAGCATCTTCGAACATCGGCAAGCGCGCGGGGTCGACGCGATAATCGATATGATCGACCCATTCAACATCCGGCCCGAAGCGCACGCGACCGCCGAGATCACAACTTGCGTGCAAGCCCGATGAGCCCAAAACCGGCAGCGGATAAATCAGCATCTCGAACGGCGATTTGCCGGAGAGGCTAAAATAATTTCCCTTCGCCAGAACTTGTCCGGGAATTGTGTCGGCAGGAATGCCCTGAATGCTGCGCGACAAAGCTTGGGCGCCAAGGCCGGCGGCGTTCACAAGAGATTTACAGGCAATCTCCATCGGCGATGCACCACCGACGGAAAGCGTAATGCCATCCGATGTTGCGCGACCGCCTGTGACAGGCGCATGCGTCGCGAGCGTGGCACCCGCCGCCTCCGCGTCACCAAGCAGCGCCAGCATATAATGATGCACATCGATAATGCCGGTATCGGGCGAATGCATAGCGGAGGTACAGAAAACTTCGGGCTCCATCTTTTGCGCTTCGCCAGCCGTCAGCATACGCAAGCCTGTGACGCCGTTCTGCTCAGCGGTTGCTTTCCATTCCTGTAATTTCGGATTTTGTTCAGGAGATGTTGCGACCACCAATTTGCCGCAGCGTTTATGCGGAATGCCGCGATCGGCAGCGTATGCGTAAAGCATATCGCGCCCTTTGACGCAGAATTTTGCCTTCAAACTTCCCGGCTTGTAATAAATGCCGGCGTGGATGACGCCGCTGTTGCGCGAGCTGGTAATGGAGCCGATGGCGGATTCGGATTCCAAAATAAGGACTTCGCGTCCCGCCTGAGCAGCTGCGCGCGCGATGGCGAGGCCTACAACGCCAGCACCCACGATAATAAGATCGGTCTTCTCCATTTAGATGGCGCGTACCGGCACGCGCGCCGCTTCCAGCATTTCCGCCAGAGCCGCGACGACAAGCGCCATATCTTCTTCATCCATAAAGGTGTGGAACGGCACGCCGAACACATGGCGTTCCATCACATGGCTGTTCGGCAGATGATCGGCGCGTTCGAGGCCTGCAAAATGCGGATGTTCATAAAGCGGCGGCAGATACATGCGATGCGCAAGAATGCCGCATTCGTTGAGCGTCTTAACCAGCGGCGCAGCAACAACGGGCGATTGCAGCATCACCGCGCTGACAATCGCTTCATCGATATCTTCCTGGAACGTGAGATCAAGCCCGGCACCTTCAATCACGCTGCGATAGAAGGTGAAAGCCTCACGGCGACGCTGCTTGATGCGTTCCCAGCGCTCTAATTGCGCAAGGCCTACGGCGCCCTGGTATTCGCTCATTTTCGCGTTGCCACCATCGGTCATTGTTATGCGCTCACGCATGCCGAAATTCGTCATGCGCTGCGCTTCTTCCATCAATGCGCGATCACGACACACCAGCAAACCACCTTCGCCGATGCTGAACGGCTTGGTCGCATGCAAACTGTGCGCAACAAAACCTTTCTTGGGTATCGCCTGAGATTCAAACGCAGATGCAGCATCGATGATGACGGGAATTCCGGTTTCATCCGTAAATGCATCCCATGCTGTCGCCGAGACCGGCACGCCGTAAGCCGAGACGGGCATGACGGCGTGGATTTCCATCTTCGATGCGATGCGACGGGCAATCTGCGGCGTGAGATGCCAGTTGAGATCATCGACATCGGCAAGAACAGGCGTGGCGCCCGCATGCCGGATGGCCAGCGGGCATGCCGGGAATGTGACGGCAGGAATTAGCACCTTTGCGTTTTCGGGAAGGCGCATGAGCTTGAGGCCGATTTCGAGCGCGTGATAGCAGCTTGCGGTCGTTATGAGTGAAATATACTGGCCGCCATTATTGTCGCGTGTGTTCAGATGACGGATGAGCTTCTGCTCGAACTCCGTCACCAGCGGGCCGAAATTGGAATACCAGCGCTCGTTATCGATGCGGCGCAGGTAGGGCAGAAGTTCTTCGGCCTCGGGCATATCCGGCACGGCATAGCGGCTGAGCATGGGATTGAGAGAGGACAGGCCCTTCATAGAATCTCCGAAAGCGAGGGCTAATCATGCGGATTATAAGAGGTTTTCACAACTGGAAAAACGGAGGCGAATACGACATACTGCGCCCTGCTTGGCCGGTCGGCCGCGCCCTTCCTTGAACGATTCCACGGAGCTTTGTTATGCGTCTCAACCGCCTCGCTTTGACGTCTTTCGCAACCCTCGCTTTGCTCATGGCTTCGCCTCTCGCGCATGCCGACGCTGCGGCTGACCTCAAAAACACGGCAAGCGGCGCGTACAAGATCGATCCCAATCACGCCAGCATCACTTTCAAAATTCTGCATCTCGGCTTCTCGCGCTACACCGGCCGCTTCGACAAGATGGATGGCGTGGTGAATTTCAACAGCGCCTCGCCGGAACAAAGCTCGGTCGACATCACGATCTATCCGAACAGCATCGACACCAACAATGCGAAGCTTGAAGAAGACCTGCGCAACGATAAATGGTTCGACGTCATCAAATATCCGACCGCCACGTTCCGCTCGACCAAGGTTGAGCGCACGGGCCCAACCACCGGCAAGATCACGGGCGACTTCACCCTCATGGGCGTAACGCATACCGTCGTTCTCGACACCACGCTGATCGGCGCGGGCGAAAACACCTTCATGAAGAAACCGGTTATCGGCTTCAGCGCGACCGGCACCATCCGCCGCTCCGACTACGGCCTCAGCAACTTCATCCCGATGGTGAGCGACGACGTGACCCTCGAGATCGAAGCTGAATTCGATAAGGCCGAATAATGCCGAGCGCGACCTCGTACAATTCGGTCGCCAAGACGTTCCATTGGTTGATCGCTGCGCTGATCGTAGCGATGCTGCTGATCGGTTATTTCATGACGACGATGGGCAATTCGCCGCTGAAATTCAGCCTATTTCAATGGCATAAGTCCATCGGCATCACGATCTTGCTGCTGAGCCTCGGACGGTTAGGGTGGCGGTTTACTTACACGGCACCAGCACTTCCGAAAGCGATGCCGCAATGGGAAAAACTGGCGGCACGCGGCGCGCATATTCTTTTCTATGTGCTGATCATCGGCATGCCGCTGACAGGATGGGTGATGGTCTCGGCGTCACCGATGAATATCCCGACCATCCTTTACGGCATCATCCCCTGGCCGCATCTGCCTGTCATCCCGACGCTCGAGAATAAAAAAGAAATCGGCCATGCCGCAAGTGCCGTGCATTACTACGCTGCATGGTTGCTTGCTGGATTACTTGTGCTGCATGCGGGCGCTGCATGGAAGCATCATCTCTTTGATCGCGACGACGTGCTGCTGCGCATGGCACCCGGCTTCCTGCACAAATTCCTTCACTTCCTGAGAGGCGAATGATGCGTAAATCCCTTCTTCTTGCCGGTGCTTTGATATTCGCAACATCACCTGCAATGGCAAAAGAATGGACGGTCGATTACGCCAACAGCCATCTTGGTTTCATCGGCACGCAGGGCACCAGCAGCTTTAACGGCGAGTTCAAGAAATTCACCAGCGCCATTGATCTCGATCCCGAGAAATCGGACGGCGGCCATATCACCGCCAACATCGATATGACCAGCGCTTCAGCCGGCAGCAGCGAGCGCGACGGCTATTTGCCGCAGACCGACTGGTTCGACACCAAGCAGTTCCCGCAAGCGCAATTCGCCTCGACCACCATCCGCAAAACCGGCGATCACACCTTCATCGCCGACGGCAATCTGACAATCAAAGGTATCTCGAAGCCGATCTCCCTGCCTTTCACGCTCGTGCAGGACGGCGATCATTGGCGCGCGCAGGGCAAGGTGACGATCCTGCGCCAGGATTTTCATGTCGGCCTCGGCCAATGGGCGAACGAGCAATATGTGAAATATAACGTCGACGTGACCGTCGATATCGCGGCCAAGCCCCAATAAGGCTTAGTTAGTTGCCTGACTCATCTGAATGACGGGCTGGGCATTATCTTCCGACAACAACACCGTCATCATATTCGTGACTAAGGCCGCACGCTCCGGCGGCGTCAGCGTCGCGATGCCTTCTTTCTCGAGCCGGTCGAGCGTGATCTTCACCATGCCGACGGCGCCTTCGACCAGAAGTTCGCGCGCCTGAATGATGGCGCTGGCTTGCTGGCGACGCAGCATTACGCCCGCGATTTCCGGCGCATAGGCCAGATGCATGAGCTTCACGCCGAGGATTTCGATGCCCGCGACATCAACGTGATTTTGCACGGTCGATTTCAGCATGTCGGAGATCACTTGCGAATTGCCGCGCAATGTCACTTCGTCATTGCTCGAGCTGTCGTAAGAATGGGAAGAAGCGACATCGCGCAAGCCCATTTCCGACTGGATTTGGATATAACGTGCATAGCCCTGCACATCGAACAAAGCGCGGGCGACGTTATTCACGCGCCAGGTAATGACCGCTGCGATCTCGATCGGATTGCCGAGCTTGTCGTTCACTTTGAGCGTGTCGGTATTGAAGTTTTCGACGCGCATCGAAACTTTCATGCGTTCGAAGAACGGATTGACCCAGAAGAAGCCGCTCTTGCGGATGGTGTAAGTGTAATTGCCGAAGAGGGTGAAAGCGGCCGCTGTGTTCGGCTCTAAGACCATGAGGCCTTTCACGCAGAGGATAAATCCAAAGAAGCACACGATAAGGCCGAGGGCGCCAATTCCGGTGAGATTATGGCTGCTCAGCAAAAAGATGCTGAAGACCACCAGCAGGAAAAGAACGACGAGAAAGCCGATGCCACTGATCGGTTCATCATCAATGCGTTCGTTGGTGGAGCGGGATTGGGTGGGGGCCGTAGGCGCTGGCAGAGGCATGAAAACTCCTGGCGGTTAGTCGGCGTTCTTCCCATACAACACGTCGCGCCGCTTTTCGTCAAATCGGTAGCTTTTGTTGCAGAACTCGCAGGTCACTTCGACCATGCCGTCAACGGCGAGCGTCTCGACTTCTGCGCGCGGAAGTGACTGCAACATGCTGACAACGCGCTCTTCCGAGCAGCGGCATTCGTGACGGAAATGGTGCGGGTCGAACACGCGCACGCCTTCTTCATGAAACAGGCGGTAAAGCAGCTCGTTCGGCTCGAGCGCCGTATCGGTGAGCTCCGCCGGCGTGCAGGTTCCCATCAGCATCATCGCGCGATGCCAATCATCCTCGACCGTCGTTTCGCTTTCATACGCGATGCCACCTTCGCGCGGCATCTTCTGCAGCATGAGGCAGCCACCATGCCAACGTCCCTGCGCATCACGATCAATCGCAGTGACAATGCCGGTCGGTAATTGCTCCGACTGGCGGAAATAATGCTGCACCGCCTCAGCCAACGTGCCGCCGCTTAATTCCACGATGCCCTGATAGCGATCTTCTTTGCGTTTTTGATCGACGGTGAAAGCGAGATAGGCGTTTTTTCCGATCAGCTTGGTATCCGGCACGGCATTCTTCACGCCGTCTTTATCGAACTGCGCATAGGCGCGGATGCCGCCATCGCTGGTTACATCTGCGACCAGCAAACGCACAGGCCCATCGCCTTTCGCCTGTAATGTAAAGACGCCATCATATTTTAGGGAGGTGCTGAGGGCGGCAGCGATCACCATGGCCTCGCTCAGGAGGCTGGCGACGGCATCCGGGTAGGCATGCTGATGCAGGATGATATCGAGGGCGGGGCCGAGCCTGACCAGCCGCCCGCGCAGCTGGCTGGATTCCAGCTGGAAAGGCTGCACTAAATCTTGATTTAATCCGCTGATTTTACTCACTTTTCATCCCAAAAAATATTTAAGAACAAAAGAGGAACATATCATTGACTTTGAACGTCCCAAACGTCTAGTTTCTGCCCCGCCTGGAGTAGAGTCCAAAGGTGGGCCGGAGACCTCCGTCCACCCTAAGGTATTGGTCGCCGGGATGAATAGCCTGATCCGCGTATCAGCTGTTCGTCCTGGCCCCGATCCCTCCTCGGGCCTCTTCCTTCAAAGCATAGACGAATGCCGGCATCGTGTTAAGGTGTCTTCGCCCTCCTTTTCCGCACGGCGTCTCATGCCACTCAATATCAAAAAAATTCGCACCATCGCCATCGCGTCTGTCACGACAGTCGTTGTTCTTTCTGTCGGCTGGTGGGGCGCATGGTCGATCGCAGCGTCGCAATATCGCCATGTCATCGATGGCTGGATCGAAGCGGGCAAAGCGCAAGGATATCAGATCAGCTATGGCGACCGCTCACTCTTCGGTTTTCCGCGCCATGTCGTGCTGCGCTTCACGAATGTGGAGTGGAAAGACAATAACAATGTTCTGTTCCATGCCGACGATATCGATATAGCTGCCCTTCCCTGGCGCTGGGATGTGTTCGACGCCAAATTCAAAAAGCATGTGCAGATCACAGCGCCGATGGACGAGACGCACGCGCTCGTTCTCGGCGGCGAAGATGGCCGCGCGCGCGTAGCGCTCGATAAAGACGGCTTCTGGCGCTACAGCCGCGTTTCGCTGAACAATGCCAGCTTCGGCCAGACGCCGAATTTCCTGGTGACAGCGACATCCCTGAAAGCCGAAGCCGCACGCCCTGAAGAAGAGCCAAAAGGCCATAAGGATGTCGGCCTCACGCTGAAAGCCGAAGCTGAAAATGTCATGCTGCCGACGGCGATGCCGTCACCCTTTGGTTTGCAGATGCCGGAATTTGCCGTCGATATGCGCGTGATGGGCCCGGCGCCGGATTTCCGCAAGCGCTCCGCCGTCGATGCCTGGAACAAGGATATGGGCGTGGTTGAGTTCGACAATCTTCACATGAACTGGGGACCGCTGAAACTCGCCGCGCGCGGCACCATGGGCTTTGACGATGACCTGCAGCCGGAAGGCGCTTTCTCAAGCGCCATCGGCGATAGCAGCGCCGTTTTGAAAGCACTGATGG
>DASTLS010000066.1:0-4982 GCA_035714725.1 Alphaproteobacteria bacterium
ATATCGCCACCATAGCATTTCGCCGTGACGTCTTTACGCATCGCCGAGATTGTTTCGCGCGCGATAACACGTCCGCCAATGGCAGCCTGAATGGCAATCTTGAACAGCTGCTTCGGAATAAGTTCCTTCAAACGTTCGCACAGCATGCGGCCGCGTTTTTCCGCGACACTGCGATGCACGATGGTGCCGAGTGCATCGACAGCCTCTTCATTCACCAGGATCGACATATTGACGAGGTCGCCCTCGATATATTCATCCATGACGTAATCGAAGCTGGCGTAACCGCGGCTGATCGATTTCAACCGGTCATAGAAATCGAACACCACTTCGTTGAGCGGCAATTTGTAAACGAGCATCGCGCGCGTACCAACATAGGTAAGCTCGATTTGCGAACCGCGGCGATCATTGCAAAGCGCCAGAATGCCGCCGAGATATTCATCCGGTGTGAAAATGGTCGCCTTGATCCACGGCTCTTCGATACGATCAATGCTCACGGGATCGGGCATATCGGCAGGATTGTGTAATTCCTTCACCGTGCCATTGGTCAGGAAAATCTTATAAATAACTGACGGCGCCGTAGTGATGAGGTTGAGATTAAATTCGCGCTCAAGGCGTTCCTGAATGATCTCGAGATGCAGCAAACCTAAAAACCCGCAGCGGAAACCAAAGCCGAGCGCCACTGAACTTTCAGCTTCGAATTTAAAGCTGGCATCATTCAACGCTAACCGACCCAAGCTCTCACGCAGATCTTCGAAGTTATCGGCATCAACCGGGAACAATCCGCAGAACACAACCGGTACCGACGGTTTGAAACCGGGCAGCAGTTCTGCTGCCGGATTACGCTCGTCGGTGATCGTATCGCCGACCTTGGTATCGCTGATCTGCTTGATGCCGGCAGTGATGTAGCCCATCTCGCCAGCCTTCAATTCATTCACCGGGATTTTCTTCGGTGTGAAGAAGCCGATATTATCAACTTCGCGCGCGGCACCGGTCACCATGAAGCGAACCTTCTGCCCTTTCTTGATCACGCCATCGACAACGCGCACGAGAATAACAACGCCGAGATAAGCATCATACCAACTATCAACCAGCAGCGCTTTGAGCGGCGCTTCGCGATCGCCACGCGGCGGCGGCAAGCGGGTTACGACGGCTTCCAAAACATCTTCGATGCCGATGCCCGTCTTCGCGGAAATCAAAACGGCGCCGGATGCATCAAGGCCGATCACGTCTTCAATCTGTTGCTTCACACGATCAGGCTCGGCAGCAGGCAAATCGATCTTGTTCAGGACCGGCACAATCTCATGATTATTGTCGAGCGCCTGATAAACGTTCGCGAGCGTTTGTGCTTCGACACCCTGCGAGGCATCGACGACGAGAATGGAACCTTCGCAAGCGGCAAGACTGCGGCTGACTTCATAAGCGAAGTCCACATGGCCGGGCGTATCCATCAGGTTAAGCTGATAGCTCTCGCCGTTCTTGGCTTTGTAATTTAGGCGTACGGTCTGCGCCTTAATCGTGATGCCGCGCTCGCGCTCGATATCCATACTATCGAGCATCTGCTCGCGCATTTCGCGCGCCTCAATGGCTCCGCCGCTTTGGATAAGGCGGTCGGCGAGCGTCGATTTGCCGTGGTCGATATGGGCAATGATCGAGAAATTACGGATATGGCTTTGGTCGGTCATTAATGAAGCGGGCCTTACGTTGACAAAAAGACGCTGATCTATTAACGAATATCCATTATTTTACAAGTGATTGATAGGAAAAGATCAAAAATGAGCAACGATAAAAAAGCATATACGATATATTTTATCACACTTCACAAGGATAACGGGCTTTACGCACGCCCCTTGCTCAAAGTCCACAAAGCCCACACCGCGCTTTGGAATAAACCCATCCTGCCCGGGCATCAGGAATATCTAGCCCAACTCGTCCCTCAGGCAGAACGTGTGGTCAATCTCAACGGTGATCTGCATGATGCCAAAGTCGGATTAATCCAGGCACATTACAACTATTTCAATCCTGCCAAATTTCAGGTGCCGCCATCGGGTAAAGGAAAGCCCCCCTCAGGCGCTGAGCTAGGACCAGAGATCGGAATAGAAGGTATCGTCTGGACTGGATGGGAACCGCCGCAAGCCAAATTACTTAGCACCCTCAATGAAAAATACGGCTGCCAGCCTTTGACAGTTGGCCCGGTGCATTATGCCCTTATGGAAAATGAGTTTGGCGGAGATCATCTTCTGACTGTCATTCGTCCGTATTTGGCCGAAGAAGGCGCTTTACTCGTGTCTGATAACAAGGCGTCGGCTGAGGGAGAGATGGCAGCAATAAATGGAGATGCGGCCTACCTTCAAAAACCAGATGCCGCCGCACCATTTTCAGGGAAATTTCGCTCGCTCGTAGTTCCAGCCCACGACATGCAGCTTGGATTAATTCACGTGAATCTTTTCCACACAGATTCTCGCGAGCTCTTCGAAGCTCCTGATTCAGCATTCGACTATGACCGAACCTACACCCTCAAAATGGCCGAAAAAGAAATTACCGTCAGCCCTATGATACTGCATGATTTTCAGGGCGTTCCAACTCGGGAAGGCTTGAACCGCATTCGCGGCCGTTATGCGCGGACAACACCAAGAACTGAAGCGAACACGCTTAATTAGACAACTTACCCAATGCCTGTAATACCGCATCGCCCATGGCTGTAGTGCTGACGGGCTTGATGCCGGTCGAGACAATATCAGCCGTGCGGATGCCGGAGTTCAGCACACCACGAACGGCAGTATCCAGCATGTCCGCCTCTTTCGCCCAACCGAAGGAATAACGGAACATCATCGCGGCACTCAGGATGCTGGCGAGCGGATTGGCGATATTCTTGCCAGCAATATCCGGTGCCGAGCCGTGGATCGGCTCGTACATTGCCTTGCGGCGACCCTTCACATCGGGAGCGCCAAGCGAAGCCGACGGCAACATCCCAAGCGAGCCGGTGAGCATCGCCGCTTCATCCGACAACACATCGCCGAACAGATTGTCCGTGAGAATGACATCGAACTGGTTCGGCGCGCGTAACAGCTGCATCGCGCAATTGTCCGCATACATATGCGAAAGCTCGACATCCCTATATTCGGCAGCATGAAGCTTTGTGACTTCTTCCCGCCACAGCAATCCGCTCTCCATCACATTCGCTTTTTCGCATGAGCAAACCTTGTTGCGACGCTGACGCGCCAGCTCAAACGCCACGCGCGCGATGCGATGAATTTCAGAGGTCGTATAGACTTGTGTGTTCACGCCGCGACGCTCACCATTACCGAGATCGGTAATGCCGCGTGGCTCGCCGAAATAAACACCGCCGGTCAACTCGCGCAAAATCATGATATCGAGGCCGCGAACAACATCGGCCTTGAGTGTCGAAGCATCGATCAGCGCATCAAACACAATCGCCGGGCGCAAATTAGCAAACAGGCCGAGCTCCTTGCGCAGCGACAGTAAGCCTGCTTCCGGACGTTTGTCATACGCAACATTCGCCCATTTCGGACCGCCGACAGCGCCGAGCAAAACAGCGTCCGCTTCATTCGCATGCGCCAAAGTCGTTCCCGCCAGCGGCGTTCCATGTTTCTCGAATGCGGCACCGCCGACGCAATCTTCCTCGATCTTCATATCGAGATTGCGATTTTGCTTGAACCAGTCGAGGACGCGACGCACCTCGCCCATCACTTCGGGGCCGATGCCATCACCGGGGAGAATGAGAATAGTTTTGCTTGTCATTAGAGCCAGGGCCGATCGGTTTTTTGTTTTGCTTCATAAGTCGAGATATCAGCAGCACGCTGTTCGGTCAGGCCGATATCATCAAGGCCATTCAGCATGCAATGACGGCGGAACGGATCAATCGTGAAACCAAAATTGATGTTGAGCGGATAAGCAGTCACGACCTGATTTTCGAGATCGACCGTCAGCTTCGACCCCTGCTCCGCCAGTTTCATCAGCTGATCAACCTGATCTTGCGGCAGCGTGAGCGGCAGAACGCCGTTCTTGAAGCAGTTGTTATAAAAAATATCGGCAAAGCTCGACGCGATAACGCAGCGAATGCCGAAATCCAGCAAAGCCCACGGCGCATGCTCGCGGCTCGAGCCGCAGCCAAAGTTGGCACCCGCTACGAGGATCGAAGCGTTGCGATAAGCCGGTTTGTTCAGCACGAAATCGGCAATCTCACCGCCCGCCTGCGTGTAGCGCAGATCATTGAAAAGATGAGCGCCCAGGCCGGTGCGCTTGATGGTTTTCAGGAACTGCTTTGGGATAATCGCATCGGTATCGACGTTGACCATCGGCAGCGGGGCCGCAGTTCCGGTGAGCTTGGTAAAAGGCTGCAAAAGGTGACTCCGTAGGCTAATCCAAGGCTTTATAGCACCCCGGTAAGCCCTTGAAAGATGGGAGGGTTGAAAATTTCTTAACACACGAAAGTAAAACCGGGTATAAGATTATGATATACAAAGATAATAGTTATTTTTAGGGGGATACCCCGTTTAATACGCTTTTAAGCATAACCGGATACCCTCATAGTGAATCATAAGCTGTTCTGAGACCGAGATTTTTTAAAGTTATCGACCAGGAATTTATTGATGGCCGACGATACACCAGTTCCCGATCAACCCGCGCCGGATCAACCAGATCCGACTGTGAACACGCAGCCCGATCCAACTCAGGACGCCGGCGCCGGTGATTCCGGCGATCAAGGACAGCAGACCGATCAAAACCAAGGCCAACCGGGTCCCGCACAGCCCGCCGGCCAGCAAGGTGGTCCTCCCGGTCTCGGCGCTGTAGCCAAAGAGGCTGTTATCAATCTCGCCGGTCCCGTTGCGCCAATTCCGACGGCTCCGCTTTTGTATGCTCGTCGCGTTGTACCGGCTGCTATTCGCGCCGCAACACCAACCGATGCTCTTCTTGCCCGCGCACAACGTGCGCAAGAGGCGCTTCAGGAAGCCGAAACCGCT
>DASTLS010000067.1:0-7860 GCA_035714725.1 Alphaproteobacteria bacterium
CAATCCCGGCACGATGTATGAAACTTCGCTGCCCTCGACATCGCTCATCCGCCATCTCGCGCGACATATCGCGCAGAAAGGCGGCGCGGCGCTGATTATCGATTACGGTTTTGTGGAGCCATCCGGTAAGCCGACGCTGCAAGCCGTTTCGAAACATATGTTCACCGATATTCTCGCGAAGCCCGGCGAGGTCGATATCACTGCACACGTCGATTTCGGTATTCTGAAAACGGTGGCCGAAGGGCAGAACGTCAAAATTGCCGGGCCCATCGGGCAAGGCGAGTTTCTCAATAATCTCGGCATCGAGTTGCGTGCTACGCAACTGAAGCAGCATGCCAAGCCCGAACAGGCCGCCGAGATTGATGTTGCGCTGAAACGCCTGACGAGTAATGAGCAAATGGGCTCGCTGTTTAAAGCGATGGCGCTCGTAAACCAGAAGCTTGGCGAGCTTCCGGGGTTTTGATGGAATTGCTTCGCGCCGATAGCCTGAAAGAGCTTTCATCCGTCGCGCACGGCTTCACGACGCGCGCATGGGGCGATTGCGGATTGGCGAAAGGTGCGCCGACTGAAAATCGTGGCCGTGTGGCTACGGCGCTTGGCGTACAGCCTGAAAATCTCATTAGCTGCTATCAAATCCATGAGCCGACGGTGGTGACGGTCGAAAAGCCGTGGGTGAATGACGATCAGCGCCCTAAAGGTGATGCGATGGTGACATCTGTGAAGGGCATTGCTCTCGGCATCATCACCGCTGATTGCGTGCCGTTGCTATTCGCCGATCCCGGTGCTGGCGTTATCGGCGCGGCCCATGCCGGATGGCGTGGCGCTATCAGTGGTGTGATTGAGAACACGCTGGATGCGATGGAGAAGCTTGGTGCGCGGCGGCAAAAGACCTATGCCGCTATCGGCCCCTGCATCTGGCAAAACTCCTATGAAGTCGGCCCGGAATTTCCTGCGCCGTTTCTGGCCGAAGACCCTATCAATGAGAAATTCTTCCGCCCCGCCTTCAAGAGCGATCACACGATGTTCAATCTGCCGGGCTATGTAGAGGCCAAGCTGCGGAAACTCGGTGTGGCCTCAATCGAAGCCTCGCCTTTCGATACTTGTGCCGATCCAGAGCGGTTTTATAGCCACCGCTACAGTACGCTTCGCAAAGAAAAGCGCGAGGGCAGCCTGATTTCCGTTATTGTGTTATCTGCTTAATTGTTTTGCTACCCAGTCATAAGTTATTTGCTACCCTGTCTCAAAATTTCAATATTGGCATAATTTTCTTGTTTCTCTTGGCTGCGATCATTTACTTTATACATAAGGAGGAACCCATGGATATTACCGTCGAAACGTTTTTGGGATTTATACAAATCCACCGCTCGCAAATTAAGGCTATCCAAGAAATAAAAGTTGGAAATTGGGTGCTCTGTTTGCATGGAGAGCGACCATATCATCTTATAGATCCTTCTGAGGGTCGACGTCTGAAGAATGAATTTGGAATCTAAATGCCGCAGACACTTTACGACAAAATCTGGAACAGCCACCTCGTCCACAAACAGGACGATGGCACCTGCCTTATCTATATCGACCGCCACCTCGTGCATGAGGTGACGAGCCCGCAGGCGTTTGAAGGTCTGCGCATGGCGCGCCGTAAAGTGCGCCGGCCCGATCTCACGCTCGCCGTTGCCGATCATAATGTGCCGACGACGCCGGACCGTGCGCAGGGCATCCGCGAGGAAGAGTCCCGCATTCAAGTCGAAACGCTGACGCAGAACACCAAAGAATTCGGCATCGAATATTATTCGATGGACGATATCCGTCAGGGCATCGTGCATATCATCGGGCCGGAGCAGGGCTTCACTCTGCCGGGCATGACGATTGTGTGCGGCGATAGCCATACCTCGACGCATGGCGCGTTTGGTGCGCTCGCGTTCGGCATCGGCACCTCGGAAGTCGAACATGTGTTGGCAACGCAAACGCTGATCATGAAGCCGGCCAAGAATTTGCGCGTCGATGTCGAGGGCCAATTGCCGCTCGGCGTGACAGCGAAAGACATCGTGCTTTCGATCATCGGCATTCTCGGTACTGCCGGCGGCACGGGCTATGTGATCGAATATACCGGCTCCGCTATCCGCGGCCTCTCGATGGAAGGCCGCATGACGGTCTGCAATATGAGCATCGAAGCTGGCGCTCGTGCAGGCCTGATTGCGCCCGACGAAACGACCTTCGCCTATATCAAGGGCCGCCCCAAAGCGCCGAAAGGCGATGCGTGGGATAAGGCCGTCGCTTACTGGAAAACGCTGCCGAGTGACGAAGGCGCGCATTACGACAAGGTCATCAAGCTCGATGCTTCAAAGATCGCACCGACCGTCACATGGGGCACATCTCCCGAAGACGTCGCACCTATTACGGGTGCAGTGCCCGATCCGGCATCGGCAACAGATGCTGTGAAGAAGCAATCGATTCAGCGCGCACTTGAATATATGGGCCTCACGCCGGGTATGAAGCTGACGGATGTCGCGGTCGATAAGGTTTTCATCGGCTCCTGCACCAATGGCCGCATCGAGGATTTGCGCGCCGTTGCTGAAATCGCCAAAGGTCGCCATGTGGCGAAAAATGTTCAGGCGATGGTTGTGCCGGGCTCCGGCCTTGTGAAGCAGCAGGCGGAGCAGGAGGGGTTGGATAAGGTCTTGCTCGAGGCAGGTTTTGAATGGCGTGAGCCGGGATGCTCCATGTGCCTTGCGATGAACGAAGACCGCTTACAACCGGGCGAGCGCTGCGCATCGACGTCCAACCGTAATTTCGAAGGCCGTCAAGGCCGTGGCGGACGCACGCATCTTATGAGCCCAGCCATGGCTGCGGCCGCGGCGATTACCGGAAAATTGACGGATGTAAGAGAGATTGGCCGCTAAACTTTATTTACCGGCTGCGGGGCCTGTAGGGCGGCGGTGCTGGCGATGATGATGGTTATGGCCGGAGTGATGATGCTTCGGTGTCTGATCGCTCAACAGAGGACCATTCAGCGTGTGGCCGTTCTCGTGCCCCGCCAGATCGGTATAATGATGCATATTCGGATCGGCTGTTGTGTCCGAGGCTGGCTGCGAGGGATGAATGCCATAACGACCGGTATCCTGAAGCGGCTGGCCTTTCGCGGAAAGTTCGAGGGTATTAAGTCCTTTATCCGCCTGATCGTTTGGAAGAGCTACAGCGTGCCCATCATGGTCGGCGTTTGTTGGGTGAGCCGCCCCCCACGCAGTCTTTTCAGCCGCAGAAAGATCTGCGGGCATTGTAGCTGCGGAAACAATAGCCATAGAACGATGGTTTCCGCGTTTAGGAGTGGTTGGCCCGCCGTCATCCATTAGATGATCCCCATCTTCGATGGCGTGTTAAACCAATTACGGCTTAATCGTAATCGCGGCATAACGGCGCGACTGGTCGGCTGCATTGCCGGATGAACCCTGCGAGCCGTGGCCTGTAGCCGTAACAGCCTTCTCATCAATGTGTACGCCCTGTCTGTGGGCTTCATTGAGTACGATGCTTCTAATTGCGTCAGCGCGCTGTTGGGCAATTCGACCGTTGGCCGGATCTGCGCCGGTACCATCGGCATAGCCATCAACACTCAGTTTCATGCCGGCTAAATTGCCTCTATGCGCAGCAATCTGACCATCAACAAATTTGCGCAGTTCGGCTTCGGCTGCATGATCAAGAGTATGGCTGCCATGAGCAAACAAGGCTTCGCCGTTGTGAGCTGCGCCGGTCAAGTCTGGAGCCTTTGCATCCGCTTGGCCCGCGTAGAAACCTTGCGGAACTGAAGATGCAGTAACTGCCGGTGCGCCGTTGGCTGGTGCGCCATTAACTGGCGGTGGGCCGCCTGCAGCCGCAGCAGGCGCGACTGGAGTGAAAGATCTTGGTGCGGAGCCCGACAAATTCGGTTTTACGGTATCAACGCTTATGTATTCCATGTTTTTAGTTTTTAAGTTGTCCGCCGCCGCTGAAGAACCGACCGCCATCATGATGGCCAATGGATTGCTGGGATTTACGGCTTGTGTCCCAATCGAGTGCAACGCGTTTGTGAGTGCGGTTTGAGCAGCAGGAGAAAGATGAGCGTCTCTCGCTGCGCTGTATATGTTCATTGCGTATGTTGAGGCGCGCTCAGAAGTGCTTGTGCCTGAAGCATTGACGGGATTCTTTCTGAACTGTTCAGCCAGATTCACATCAAAACGTCTAATTTCCTGGTCGCTCATTCCTTTGAGCGAGAAACCGCCGGTGTCGAGGCCATTGCTATAGCCGGAAAGGCCAAGCGTCTGTTGTATGTTTCCGGTAACCGTTCCTTGTGTTGGTTTTCCAGCGGCGTCAAGAATAGGACGGTTATCGTGCGAAGTCGCCCAAGCATTTCGAGCAGCCGTTATTCTGTCTTCGGCATTGAAGCCGCTAAACACGTTAGCGTTGGGATCGTCGCCTCGCGCATGCAGATACGACTGTGCCGCAGTAAGAGCGATCCATTGATCGGAACTAAGGGGAGCTAATGCTGCGCCGTCCGGACCTACAGCGGTGCCGGCAAGAAGATGATCAAGATCTGTTTTAAATGTGTTGTACTGCGCAGTCGCAATTTGCTGATCGAGCGCAGAGTCGCCGTTGACGTTATGGATTTTTCGTGCACGATCGACAACTGCATGGGCTATCGATTCCATGCCCGGGGGTGTCGGATTTGCAGGATCCTTGGGGCTCAAAGCGGTCTGAAAAGCCGAGAGACTATCCGGATCAAGTGGTGTGTTGGCCATAACCTTACTCCAATAAATTCCTGTAATTTATACTTCGAGAATAGCTGATTATGCTTAATGGCGTGTTAAATGGCAAAGGGTCTGAAAAGGTCGTATTGTTGTTATTTATCAGATAGTTATATCATGTTTTACTTTCACCGGTTAACCGCTTCTTAGCAAATAGAGTTGGGCAGCCGAGAAAATAGATCTATTCGCGGCCTTTAAGTGTCGAATCGAGGTTCGATTTGAAAACGTGAAATAGAAAATTGTGAGATGAATATTGTGCGGTGAAACGACGGTATCGAAAAGTTTTTTAGCCTACACCGATAGTATTTGTGGCTCTCGGAATTACACTGTCTTTCTTCGGCGCAGGTGTCGTCACTGCTGCCAATTGATGTGGCTGCTCGGATGTATCTGTTGATGTCAAAGCGCCCTTGTTGCGATTGGTGCGACCGTTGCCTGCGAACAATTGTGATTGATCGGCGTTTACGCCGTTCGTTGTGGTGGTGTCATTCGTAGCAGTCTCAGCGGTGGTGCCATTCGCATTCTCGAGGCGGAGCGAACCAAGGCCATAGGTACGAACAACGCTGCCGCGCGCATCGGGTGCTGCACCGTTCACTTCGGCATTCAACAAGCCATTTGCTTGCAGATCGGCCTTGAGGTCGGCGATAACTGCAGCCACATGTTCAGTTGAGCCGCCCTGAACCGAGAAACTGTTTGCGCCGTTGGCTTGAGCATCGCGCGCAATCTGCGCGTCAATCGCTTTCTCGGCGTCGGAAAGTTGCACCGTGGCCGTCGATGTGTTTGTCGCAGTCACCACATTGGTTGTGGAGTCTGCCACATGAGCTGCAGCATTCGCTGTATCGGCTGCGCCATTCGTGTTGGTCGCAACTGCTGTGGACTGAGTGGTGCCAGCGACAACATGGTTTATGCCGGCGCCAGTTTCTCCAGCGGCTACGATACCATCGATGACGCTTCCGCCATGGGTGGGTGGTGGTTGATCTGTATCTTCGGTCGAACTTGCTACGCCGCCACCTGTGGGAGGTGCGCCGGCAGCTGCGGCTGCCGCAGGAGGGGGCGGTGCCGCTGCAGCGGCCACGACAGGTGCACGCTGTACGATAATTTGTTGATGTGGTTGTTGCCCGGGCTGAGGTTGAACAACGGGGGCGCGTGTAGCGGTGTTAGCTCCGTTATTCGCTCCGGCATGAGCCGCAGCTGCTTGCGGCGCAGGATGATGGCCCGTAACGAAATCCCATGCATTGCCTGCCAAACTGACAAGTGAGTGGAGGCCTGAACGATCATAAAGATCGCCCCACGCAGCAGATGCTGCGCCGCCCCAGCCTTTGCCGTGCTGAAGAGCTTGGTAACCGGCATAACCGGCGCGACCTGCAAGGTAGAGACCATAACCGACGCCGACAACGGCAGCACCAATTTCACCGCCGAAGACCATGAGGCCAACGCCGACAACAGCGCCGCCGACACCACCCCAGAAAGCACCCGTTTTACCGTCGCCATGGAAAACGCGGCGATCGATAACCGAGCCAAGATCAGAAAACATCTGCGCGCCGGCAAAACCGGCACCGACGATAGCGCCGCCGACACCGAGTAAACGGGCTCCGGCGCTGGCAACTTCGAAAACAGGCGTAAGGGCGCGAGTGACGCCACTCAAAGTGCGGCCCAAGCCTCCAACTCGCGCGACATTCGCAGCCCCGCGAAGAGCGTTTGCATCGCGCGTTACAGTAGAAACCGCGCGTGCATCGGCAGCAACATTCGCAGCGCCACCCGGCACCGGAGCATGCGGAGCGGCAAGGGCAGGATCTGGGACAGGCGTTTCAGGCAACGTGCTGCGAACCATGTCTGAGTGCGCCTGACGTAAACGCGTGGCAGCTTCATCTACTCGTTGATTGACGTTTTCAAGATTGCCTTGAGCAGGACGCGCGCGTGCAGCCGCTTCTGTTGCGTCGTCACCGATTTGCTCCGCATTCAATTGCGCCTGTGCGGCTCCGGCATCGGCGCGTGTTGCAGCAGCAGCGTCATCGGCTGCGCCGGCTCGGGCTATGCCTCTACCTCTGAATGCATCTTGTGCAGCGTCTCTTGCGGCGCTTGCATCGCGGGTCAATCGGCCTTCGCGCCACATATCAAATCTGGCTCTTGCGCCATCGAACCAATTCGCGGGTCTGTCAGCGTAGAAACGCTGCATGAAATCTGCCGAGAAGTTATCGAGCTTGCGTTGCTTGCCGATAAAATCGGCAGCGAGATCGCGATATTCCAAATTAGCGCCCGTGGCTTCGGCGGCAGATGCATCGGCGGCATTACGGGCAAGGTTTGCTTGAATTTGCGCATCGGTAGCATGCAGATTGAAATCATCCGAAAGCCCGCGAAGGCGCGCAGCTTCCTCGCGTAACGCAACTTGTTCCGGGCTATTAAAGGTGTTTGCGAATTGTGTCTGTGCGGCCTGTGCGTCTCTGTAATCTTCAAACGCGTGTCTTACGGCATCCACGGATTCTGGGCTCGGCTCGCGTAGGGCTGCGTTGTCGTTCAAAGGGGCTAAAGGTTCTGCAGCTCCCGTGACGGGCTCCGGAGCAACCCCATTTGCTGGTTGAAGTGCTGCTGCAGGACGCGGTGCCGGCATTTGAGAAACGTTGACGCCCATGCGGCGTAAGGTTGTGAATGCAGCATCGGATTTCGTTGCAGTAGAAGTTGCGGTTTCTTCCAACCCGGTTGCGAGATCGGATGTTCTGCGCACGAGCGTTTTTAGAGCGCCTCTTGGGTTAGGGCCTGCAAGATGTTCGACATATTCGGAAAGTGCCGAAGCTTCGGTCGCAGCATTGTCAGCACGTACTGCTGCCGTAGCAGCATTTTGGGCCGCACTTGAAGCGCCGCGAGCACCACCGAAAGGACCAACCCGTCCGGAAAGGCTTGTGTGAGTTGCGGCAATTTCGTCTGCTATGGCTTGGCGTGCGACCGCAGCTTCTGATTGCGCCGGGCTAGTGAAAGCTTCTGGCGGCGTAGGTGCGCGTTCCGTGAGGCCATCGCCCATGCGGCGTGAAAGAGAATTATTGGCCTGATTAAATCTGGTTTGGGCGCTTGCGAGGTCAGCCCCGGTTTCTTTCTG
>DASTLS010000068.1:0-6316 GCA_035714725.1 Alphaproteobacteria bacterium
AAAGCCCGCCTTTTTTGTTACCCAGACTCAGTCTCGAACGTAACGGGAAGTTGTGACGCGGGCGAAATGATGAACGCTAAGGCCATCGAGATGAAAGTGAGCACCATGATCGCGGATGATCTGTCCGCCATGGGCTACGAACTCGTGCGCGTTCAGATGACGACCGGCGGCAGCTACATGACGTTGCAACTGATGGCCGAGCGCCTCGATATGAAACCGATGACGGTTGATGATTGCGTGAAGATCAGCCGCGCGACATCCGATAAGTTGGATGCCGACAAGGACATGGTCGATCGCTACACGCTCGAGGTCAGCTCGCCGGGCATTGATCGCCCGCTGGTCCGCCTCAAGGATTTTGAACGTTTCACCGGCCACCTGGCCCGCATCGAGCTTGAAGCGCCGCAAGACGGTCGTAAGCGCTTTATGGGCAGCATCGTCCGCATCACAGGACATGAGCAGGATGCCGAAATCGAATTGAGCACCGAAAACGGTGCCGTGCGCGTGCCGATGAGCAGCATCGCTCGCGCCAAACTAGTGCTGACGGATGCGCTTATGGAAGCGTCCGCCGCCGGCGCGAAACATTAAGGTAGGGAGACGAAGACAATGGAATTACTGCATGTAGCCGACGCCGTCGCTCGCGAAAAGAGCATTGATCGCGATGAAGTTCTGGTAGCGATGGAACAAGCCATTCAGAAGGCTGGCCGCGCCAAATATGGCCATGAACACGACATTCGCGCCGAGATCGACCGCCGCACCGGCGAAGTCCGCTTGCAGCGCTATCTGCAGGTCGCAGACCCGGTCGAAAACGAATTTACGCAGATCAACATCAAGGCTGCGCGCAAGTCGAAGTCGGACATCACCGTTGGCGATTTCATCGTCGACGATCTGCCGCCGATTGATCTTGGCCGCATCGCTGCGCAGACTGCGAAGCAGGTTATCGTGCAGAAAGTGCGCGAAGCCGAACGCAAGCGCCAGTTCCTCGAATACAAGGATCGCGTCGGCGAAATCGTCAGCGGCATCGTCAAGCGTATCGAATACGGCAATGTGACCGTCGATCTCGGTCGCACGGAAGCCATGATGCGCCGCGACGAAACCCTGCCGCGCGAGCATTTCAAGAATGGCGACCGCGTCCGCGCTTACATCTACGACGTGCGCGAAGAGCAGCGCGGCCCGCAGATTTTCCTGTCGCGTACGCATCCGCTGTTCATGGCGAAGCTGTTCACGCAGGAAGTTCCCGAAATCTATGACAACGTCATCGAGATCAAATCGGTCGCTCGCGATCCGGGCAGCCGTGCGAAGATCGCCGTTGTCTCGAACGACAGCTCGATCGATCCGGTCGGCGCGTGCGTCGGTATGCGCGGCAGTCGCGTTCAGGCCGTTGTCGGCGAATTGCAGGGCGAAAAGATCGATATCATTCCTTGGTCGCAGGATCCCGCGACATTCGTTGTTAACGCGCTGGCGCCTGCTGAAGTCGCCAAGGTCGTTCTCGACGAAGACAACAACCGCATGGACGTCGTTGTGCCGGACGAGCAGCTTTCGCTCGCCATCGGCCGCCGCGGCCAGAATGTGCGTCTTGCGTCCATGCTCACGGGCTGGGACATCGACATTCTGACTGAGAAAGAAGAATCCGAGCGCCGTCAGCAAGAACAGGCGACGCGTACGGCTCTCTTTGTCGAAGCGTTGGCTGTTGATGACGTCATCGCGCATCTGCTCGTCACCGAAGGGTTCACCCGCGTCGAACAAATCGCGGAAACCTCGACCGACGAACTCGCTGAGATCGAAGGCTTCGATGCCGAAGTCGCAGGTGAGTTGCAGGAACGTGCCCGCACATGGCTGGCTGAAAACGCCGCCAAGCTGGAAGCGAAGCGCAAGGAGTTCGGCATGTCCGACGATGTTGTTGCTCTTTCGGGCATCACCATCGAAATGGCCGTCAAGCTCGGCGAGAAGGGCGTGAAGTCCCTCGACGACGTGGCCGATCTGGCTAGCGACGAACTGCGCGAGATTATCGGCAACGACAATCTCTCGGAGACGAAGGCCAACGAGATCATTATGGCTGCACGCGCTCACTGGTTCACTGAAGGGGCTGATGCTCCTACAGTGCCCGCGTAACATGAGGTACGGCGAACACAATGGAAGCGGCTCAAACACCAGCCCCGGACAAGCAGGCAAGCGCCGAAAGGCGCTGCCTGGTCACGGGCGAGGTGTTGCCTAAAGCCGACCTCATTCGTTTCGTCGTTTCACCCGACAATACAATCGTTCCCGATCTGGCGCAGGATTTGCCGGGCCGCGGCCTTTGGGTCTCGGCATCGAACGATGCCATTACGAAAGCCGCGAAAGGCAATCTCTTCTCCAAAGCTGCGAAAGCTTCTGTGAAAGTGGATGCCGATCTCGTGGCTCAAGTCGCGCAGCTGATGCATAAACGTTGCCTGACTTTCCTGGGCCTCGCACGCCGTTCCGGTATCGCTGTGTTAGGCCAAGCTCAGGTCGAAGGCGAATTGAAAGCCGGAAAACTCGGCATGTTGCTGATTGCGGATGATGCAGGCAGCGATATGGGCGCTTTCAAAGCTGCGCGTGGCCTCGCAATGTCGCATCGCTTTTCGCGCAACGAACTTGGTGCTGCGCTTGGTCACGATCAGCTGGTTTATGTCGCGCTGAAGCCGCACGCACTCACGGAGAAACTGCAGGCCGAACTGGCTCGCCTGGAAAAAATTGCCACGCCACACTATATAGAAGCAAAGAACGGATAACGGATACATGAGCGATCAGGAAAAGAAAGTTTTGAGCCTTGGCGGACGTCCGAAACTGGAGCTGAAGAAGCCCGTTTCGTCTGACGGCGCAGCAGGTGCCGCTGGCTCAGTCCGCCAGAGCTTCTCGCATGGCCGTTCGAAGACGGTCGCGGTTGAAGTTAAGCAGCGCAAGCGCACCGATAAGAACGAGAAAGAAACAGCAGATACACGCCAGCAGATGGTAAGCGGGCCGGAACCCGGCACCTCCGTCAGCGTCAATGAACGCGGCCGCGCCACCAGCGCCGTTATCCGCCAATTGTCGCAGGAAGAGCGCGATGCGCGCGCCCGTGCCTTGCGCGGCGCCCATGATACCGACAGGCAAGATACGCCAAGCCCTTATATGCCGACCTCGGAAGCGGGTGGCATTGAACCGTCGGCCAGCACCGGCTCGACGCGCGACAGTTTGCGCGCGAAAGAGATGGAAGAGCTTCGCCGCATCCAGGAACATGAAAAAACCGAAACCGAACGCCGCCGCGCCGAAGATGAAGCGCGCAGCGGTACCGCACGCCGTCCTGAAGGTGATCGCATGCGCGCTGCCACGCGCCTTGGTGACAATACGGCTGCACGTCCTGCAGCAGGCGCCCCCGGTGTTCGCCGCAATACTGAAGAGGAAGAAGACGGTGCCCGCCGCAAAGCAGGTCGCGGTGCATTAGCACCTCGCCGCGGCGCAGGTGATGGCCGTCGCGTCGGTCGCATCACGGTTACACAGGCTCTCTCCGATGATGAAGGTGGCGGTCGCCGCCGTTCCGTTGCTTCCATGCGCCGCCGCATCGAGCGCGAAAAGCGTCAGGCGATGGGTCAGCAGGAACAAGTTAAAGTTACGCGCGATGTGACGATTCCTGAAGCCATCACGGTGCAGGAACTCGCCAATCGTATGGCCGAGCGCGCCACAGACGTTATCAAGACGCTGATGAAACTCGGCGTTATGGCGACGATCACACAGACCATCGATGCCGATACCGCTGAACTGGTTGCAACCGAATTTGGCCATCGCATCAAGCGCGTTGCTGAATCCGACGTTGAAACCAGCGCGACAGGCGTCGAGGATACGGCTGAAAGCCTGAAGCCGCGTCCGCCCGTTGTTACGGTTATGGGCCATGTCGACCACGGTAAAACCTCACTCCTCGACGCATTGCGCCAAGCGAATGTCGTGTCCGGCGAAGCCGGCGGCATCACGCAGCATATCGGTGCTTATCAGGTTGTGTTCCCGGAGCCGATGCATGGCTTTGATCGCGTAACCTTTATCGATACGCCCGGCCACGCTGCCTTCACCGAAATGCGTTCGCGCGGTGCGCAAGTCACCGACATCGTCATTCTCGTGGTTGCTGCCGATGACGGCATCATGCCGCAGACAATTGAAGCGATTAAGCACGCCAAGGCGGCTAACGTTCCGATCATCGTTGCGATCAACAAATCCGATCTTCCGTCGGCGAAGCCTGACCGCGTGAAGCAGGAATTGCTGCAGCACGACATTCAGGTCGAAGATATGGGCGGCGATGTTCTCTCCGTGCAGATCTCGGCGAAGACCAAGATGAATCTCGACAAACTTTTGGAAGCCGTTCTTCTCCAGGCCGAAATTCTCGATCTCAAAGCCAACCCCAACCGTCCTGCCGAAGGCTCGGTCATCGAAGCCAAGCTCGAGAAGGGCCGTGGCTCCGTTGCGACCGTTCTTATTCGCAAGGGCACGCTCAAAGTCGGTGACATTTTCGTTGCCGGCAGCGAGTTCGGTAAGGTCCGCGCGCTCATCGACGATCACGGCAAGAACATCCAATCGGCTCCGCCTGCGATGCCGGTCGAAGTTCTCGGCCTCAACGGCTCACCGGTTGCTGGTGACGAATTGATGGTCGTGGGCGACGAAGCGAAAGCCCGCGAAATCGCGGAATTCCGCGCCCGCCGCAAACGTACAATCGCCGCCGCTGCAAGCCAGCGTGGCACGCTCGAGCAGATGATGCAGAACATCAAGGCCGGTTCCGTGAAGGAAATGCCGGTTCTGATCAAGGGCGATGCGCACGGCTCGATCGAAGCGATCAAGACCGCGCTCGTGAAGCTGACCGACGAAAACACCGAAGTACGCGTGCGCGTGCTCGATGCCGCCGTCGGTGCGATCACAGAATCCGACATCACGCTCGCCAAAGCATCCGGCGCCATGATCATCGGCTTCAATGTTCGCGCCAATCAGCAAGCGCGCGAATTGGCGAAGCGCGATGCGGTTGAACTGCGTTACTACTCGATCATCTATAACGTGATCGACGATGTGAAGCAGGTCCTCACCGGCATGCTGGCTCCGACCTTGCGCGAGAAATTCCTCGGCAATGCGCAAATCCTGCAGGTCTTCAACATCACGAAGTTCGGCAAGGTTGCTGGCTGTAAGGTCACCGAAGGCATTGTTAAGCGCGGCGCCAAGGTTCGCCTGCTGCGCGATAGCGTCGTGATCCATGAAGGTACGCTGAAGACGCTGAAGCGCATGAAGGACGAAGTGAAAGAAGTCCGCGAAGGCTTCGAATGCGGTATGGCGTTTGAGAATTACGACGACATCAAGGAAGGCGATGTCATCGAATGTTTCGAATTGGAAGAGATCGCGCGTCAGCTGTAAGGCATTTAAGAAATCGATTGAGTGGAAGGCATAAAATGGAAACTTATATTCCGAAGGAAGAAAGCTGGTTTAGCGGTGCTTATCGTCTCGGCTGGAATATGGCGCAGACTTTAACGTCTCCGGCCCTTGCAGAACGTTTGGAATCGTTGAAAGCGTCAGTACCGGAAGAGCGTTTGAGTGCTGACGGCGAGGTTAAGCCGATGTCGAACGAAGAATGGAAGGGTTTTTTCCGCGCTCATGGCAACGAAGCTTGCACGCTGGCCAGTTACATGGCGTTTCGTGATGTGAAAAGCGACCGCCAGCCGCTGGTAAAGCCCGCGCCGGTTTCTGAAAGACACAGTGTGCCTGTTTAAGGTTTAAGGTAAAGATATCATGCGATCCCAACGACAACTCCGCGTCGGCGAAGAAATCCGCCATGCGCTCGCCAGCGTTTTCATGCGCGACGAAGTGCCATGGCCGCAGGGGTTCGGCGCGCCTGTTGTTACCGTTACGGAAGTGCAAATCAGTCCCGATTTGAAGAACGGCACCGTCTTCGTCATGCCGCTCGGCGGCCTGAAGCTGGATGAGACAGTCCGCATTCTGAATGATCTCGCCGGCTTTTTCCGTCACGCGATCGCGCAGTCGGTCGATATGCGCTATACGCCGAAACTGAATTTTAAAGCCGATAATAGTTTTGTTTACGCCCAACGTATTGATGAAATTTTACACGACCCCGAAGTTGCAAAGGATTTAGAAGATGATGTCGACGATTGATTTTTTAAGAATTCGTAATGCCGTAATTCAAGAAAGACGTGCCGAACTTGGTGAAATTCAATCGAGACCGCGCCGAGAAACGATGATCCGTGGCGTCGATATGTGCGCGGGTGTCCGCTCATTGGCTGAAATTAAAAGTCTCATCACGCGCCGTCATTCGGAAGAAGCGCCCCATAGTGACAAT
>DASTLS010000069.1:0-6750 GCA_035714725.1 Alphaproteobacteria bacterium
TGAGGGTCGTGTGCTGGTGAGCGGGATGAATTCATCATCCATACCCGTTGCCGATCGCAGCCGTTATATCGCCTATCTGCCGATGCGCGGCACAATCCTGCGCGGCAGCATCATGGATAATCTGACCGGCTTTAACCCGCAATTGCGAGCCAATGCGCGCGCGGTGGCGGAGCAACTCGGCGTCGAGGAAGCGGTCGCGCTTTTGCCCGCCGGTTATGACACGCCGCTTGATGGCCATATGACCGATGTTATCTCGCCGGGGTTGAAGCAGCGCATCAGTGTTGCTCGCGCGTTGCTGCACAAGCCGCGTTTGATCCTTTTCGATAATGCCGATCACGGCATGGATCATGAAAGCTATGTCGGCATTTTCGAGATCATGGCGCGCCTGAAAGGGAAGGCAACGGTCGTGATGGTCTCGGAAGACCGCAACATCATCAGCCTTGCCAATCGCGCCTTCGATATCAGCCATGGCCAGATTAGCGAATATCCCATCACGGCGCCGCGCGTTCTTGCCGGTCTCACCCATGTGACAGAGAGAACGGCATGACAAGCGTTACCGATACTCTTGCCCTACCGCAAAAACCTGCGCAATGGCTTGAACAGCTGATGCAACGCGGCGTGCTGTGCTGGCAGCATGGCGAGACTAATCTTGGCTTAATGCTGGCTTGTCTGCTCGATGTGAATGGCTGGCAGGGCGATATCTTGTCTCTCTGCGATGCTTTGCCGAGCACCGCGCATGTTGTCACCGTGCCGGATATCCTCGCTGTTATGGGTGCGCTCGGTTTCCGCGTTAAGCGCGAGACGATCAGCACCAAAAATCTGAAAGCCGAAGATGTGCCGGGCCTTTTCATTGCCCGCAAGGTGCGTGGCTGGCGTGCGGGTTATGTCATTCGCGAAGTCGGTCCTTATGGCGTCATCTGGGAAGATGGCCGTGAGCAATATCGTGGCGCGCTGCCGGACGAAACAGGCGATTTCTATCGTTTCGAACGCATGGGCGCGAATGATGAGGCGACGACGCCCGCCGGCGAAAATAATTGGCACAGCGTTATTCTCAATCGCTTCCGTCCTCTCATTGGCCATGCCGTTGCTCTCAGCCTTGCCATGCATTTGTTCACGCTGGCGATGCCGATATTCTCGATGGCAGTGTATGACCGCGTGATCGCGGCGCATGCGCCGGGAACTTTGCCGCTGCTTTCGATCGGCGTGTTGCTTGCGCTGACGGCTGAGCATGTCATCCGTTGGTTACGCATTCGTCTGGCAGGATGGATAGGGGCGCGCAGCAGTTTGCTGGCAACCGCCGCGATGTTCGAGCGGCTTTTGTTCCTGCCCGCATCGATCATCGAGCAAGCGTCAGTTTCATCTCAGCTCGCCCGTATCCGCGCGTTTGAATCTGTGCGCGATTTCATTACCGGCCCTGCGTTCCTCAGTATTCTGGAAATCCCATTCCTCTTTATCCTGATGCTTGTGATCATGTGGTTGGCCGGGCCTGTTGTTTGGGTGGCCTTTGGCATTGTGCTGTTTCAGATCGCGCTGGTGTTCGCGCTGCATGCGCGCTGGCAGCATCTCGGCAAGGTGATGGCTCATGCTGCTGCCGAGCGCCAACATGTGCTGATTGATATCACAGAGAATATCAAACCACTGTACGCCGCAGGTCTTGCCGATCGCATGCTGCAACGTTTTCGCAGCGTGAATTGGGCAAGCGCTAAAGCCAATTACCGCTTCGGCTTAGATGCCGCGATCCTTCAGCACTTCGCGGGTTTCGTGACGGTGCTGGCGGGCGTTTCGACAATCGCCTGGAGCCTCAACCGGATTTGGGCAGGGGAGATGACCGGTGGTGCCATGGTCGCAACCATGATCATCACCTGGCGCATTCTTTATCCGCTGCAATCTCTGTGCGCTGTCATGCCGCAGATCGAGCAGATCCGTGCCTCGTTGCAGCAGGTTTCGCAGCTGATGTCATATCCTGCTGAAACGCATGCGCATCACACCGTTCTTGCCGAACATAAGATCAAAGGCCGTGTGAATATCCAAAATCTTGGTCTGCGTTATGGCCGCAAATCCGATCCCGTGTTCATGGGCCTCAGCATCGATATCGAGCCAGGCGAAATTATTGCTGTCTATGGCGGCAACGGCACCGGTAAATCAAGCATTCTGAATTTACTGCTCGGACTTTATCCGCCAGCGATGGGTAGCATTCGCCTTGATGGTGTCGATCACCGCCAGTTCGATCCGCGCAGTCTGCGTCGCCAGATTGCCTATCTGCCGCAATTGCCGGAGCTATTTCCCGGAACTGTGGCCGATAATCTGCGTGTGCAGGAACCGCTCGCGGAAGACTACAAGCTCCGCCAGGCTCTCCTTTGGGCCGACGCCTGGGATATGATCGAGCAATTGCCGCAAGGTTTGGAAACGCGTCTTGGCCCCGGCGGTGTTGTGCCGTCCAGCGGTCTCGCAGCGCGCATTTTGCTCGCGCGGCTTTATATCTCCGAGCGCTCGATAGTTTTGTGCGACGAGCTTCCGGCGCAGGTCCTCAATAACGCAACCGGTGAGCGCTTCCGCAAATATCTCGCTGATTGCCGTGGCAAGCGCACCGTCATTTTCGTCACGCACCGCCAGGACTGGCTCTCCGTTGCCGATAAAGTTTTGTGGCTGCGCGCAGATGCACGGCCTGTCGTCTTGCGGCCCGATCAACTTCGCCAACAGATTTAATACAGGAGCAGAACATGACCGCGACTATGAACCAGGATATCAGTTTTGGCCGACAATTCGGCGTTTTCATGCGCACTGTGCGCAGTCATGCGCGCGTCTGGATGCGTGATGATCTCGATGCCGTCAGTCAATCCATGGCGATCGAAGAAACGCGCCTGCCGCGCCTTCTGACGCTTACGATGGCAACGCTTTCCGCAGCCGCTGCGATCTTTGTGCTTTGGGCTGCTTTGACGCCCGTCAAGGAAATCGCTCGCACGGAAGGGCAAGTGCTTCCTTCCGGCTATAGCCAGTTGGTGCAGCATCTCGAAGGCGGCCTTGTGCAAGAGATTTTGGTGCATGAAGGTGACTTTGTGCAGAAAGACCAATTGCTGGTGAAGCTCGACGGCGCCGGCTTGCAGGAAGATTACAACGAACAGCATGCGACTGTTGAATCGCTTGCCCTGCAATCCGAACGCCTTCGCGCGTTGGTTGAAAATCGCAAACCGAATTTTACCGGCCTTTCTCAATCTGAAGCCGCAATTGCCGAGCAGCAACGCATGTATGATGCGACCATAGCAGCGCATCAATCGGAACGTGCCGTACTGGATGAGCAGATCGGTGAGAAGACACGCACTGTCTCGCGCCTGAAACAATCGGTTGAAGTTGCAGAAAGTAATCTCGGCGTCGCTCAGGAGAACGAGAAGATTTATTCCGATCTCAATGCCAAAGGCCTGACGGCGCGCACCACTTATCTTAAAAAGCATCAAGAGCTGATCACGCAGCAGGGTGAAGTGAACTCACTGGCTGCGCAGCTGGATGAATCCAAGCGTGAGTTGGCGGAATATCAACATCGCCGCGAAGCTTTGGAATTACAACAACGCGATACAGCCTATGCTGAACTTCAAAAGGCACAAGCTGAACTTGCGCCGGCAAAAGAAAACCTGAAGAAGCGCAATGATCGTGTTGATCGCCTCGAAATTCGCGCGCCGGTGATGGGCTATGTGAAGGGGCTAAAGATCAACACCATCGGCTCCGTCATTCCTGCAGGTCAAACGCTGATGGAAATCGTCCCGGCGGAAGAGCAGTTGGTCGTCGAAACCCGCATCCTGCCGCAACAAATTGGCCGCGTCGCGATTGGCCAGAATGTGCAGGTAAAGGTCGACTCTTACGATTACGTCCGTTACGGCACCATTCCGGGTACTCTGGAATCTGTTTCGGCCATGACATTTACCGATGAAGTGCGCCGTCAGGATTATTACAAAGGCCGCGTTGTGCTCAGCCGCAATTACGCGGGCACTGTTCCGGGCGCGCATCCCGTCATGCCGGGCATGACGGTCGATGCCGACATCGTCACCGGCGAGAAAAGCATTCTTGGTTACCTGCTGAAGCCGATCCAGGTCGCCATGCACAACGCCATGACCGAACAATGATCTAGATAAGGAGAAAACCGATGAACGCCCCGACAGCAACTGCCGCTCAAAATATCGCGCCATCCGCACAGGGCGCATCCTTCTTCACGCCGCGTGAGCAGAAACCTCTGCTGCTCCTCGTCGATGATGCCCGCGTTATGCGTGCCGTTCTTCAGGAAACGCTGGAGAAGAAAGGCTATCAGATCCTCGTCGCGGAAAATGGCGAAGATGCTATCGATCTACTGACAAAATACGCCACGCGCATTGATGCAGTGGTTCTTGATCGCGAGATGCCGGGCATCGATGGGCTCGAAGTCGTCAAGCGCATGAAAGAAGATTTCCAGATGGCGACTATCCCCGTCATCATGTTCACGGCCACCAGTGCGCCGGAGAAAATTCAGGAAGGCATCGATGCCGGTGTCTTCTATTATCTTGTGAAGCCGGCAGATGAGGTCGTGCTGCAGCGGATTATCGACTCCGCGCTCCGTGAAAGTAAGCAGAAACATTCGCTGATTACGGAGTTAAGCCTCCACAGCGGCATGCTGAAGACGCTGCGCTCCTGCCAGCTTTCGTTGCGCAGCCTTACGGAAGCCGAAGATGCTGCCTGTTTGCTGGCTGCTTGCTTCCCTAATCCCGAACGTGTTGTTACCGGCTTTATGGAATTGCTGGTGAATGCGGTCGAGCACGGCAACCTCAATATTTCCTATGAGGAAAAGCATAAGCTGCTGACGGAGAATAACTGGCGTGAGGAGGTTGATCGCCGCCTTGCGTTGCCAGAAAATGCTTCCAAGACAGTCGAAGTCACATTCCAGCGCAAGGATGGCGATTTCCTGGCGCAGATCACCGATGCCGGTCCTGGTTTCGATTGGAAGCGTTATTGGCACATCAATCCTTCGCGCGCGACTGCCAGCCATGGCCGCGGCATTGCGCGCGCACGCCTGATGTCGTTCGATCGCATGTCTTAGAACGAAACAGGGAACAGCGTCACAGTCTTGGTTGAAGGTTCCCCTAAAACCACGAGCTATGCATGGTAGACGGCAAACCCCTTATCGCTCCGCCGCGCCAACACGTTTTCGCCAGCTACCGCAACGTCCTTCTGCTTGTGGTGGCGTCGATCGTGGTGATGGCCGTACTCGGTGGCCTTCTGGTCAGCGAGCATGTCAAAGCGGTCGAGTATGATTATTTAGCTGACCACGAAACGCTCCTTGTCCAGCGCGTTACGTTTCTGACGCAGCGGCTGGCGACGGCTGAGCCATCGGAGCGGAATTCAATCCTCCAGAAAATTCGTTCCTATCTTACGGAGATGGAGAAAATCTATGGCGTGCTAAGCACAAATGGAAACCACGATACGCTTCTCAATTTGCCGATTGTCGGCGAAGATTCAGCACCACTTCAAATCAGTGTTCAGATCAAGAATTTTTTTCAAATTGCGCATAAAGTTTTGGGCCTCACGCCCGATCAAATAAGCCTTCAACAGCCGGATGTTGCTGCTTTAATCGCGGGGCCTGAAGCCGGTCTAATGCAGGCGCTTGAAAAAGCCGATGAATTGCGCACAGAGCAAATGGATGATTATTTCTACGTGCTGTACGGCGTTCTCGGCCTGACGGCATTCTTTGCGATCATGATGCTCGGCATCGCCAATACGCTCATGCTCCGGCCCGCAATGAATTACGTCATGCGTGCTCAGCAGCGACTCAACGAGCTTAATCAGCTGAAAGGCGATTTTCTTGCCAATATGAGTCACGAAATCCGCACACCGATGAACGGTATCTTCGGCATGACCGAACTTTTGCGCGATTCAGAGCTCAATCCTCGGCAACATCATTATGTCAAAACGCTGCAGAATTCCGCCGATCATCTACTTGGCCTGATCAACGATATTCTCGATTTCACTAAGATCGGCGCCGGTCATATGAAGCTCGACCCCGTGCGTTTCGATTTACGCAAGACATCGGAAGAAGTGCTCGAGCTGCTCTCAACTCGCGCGCGCGAGAAGAATCTGGAACTACTGCTGCATTATCCTCCCGGCACGCCGCATATTATCTTTGCCGATCCGGGCCGCATTCGTCAGGTCCTGTTCAACCTTATCGGAAACGCCATCAAATTCACCGATAAAGGCTATGTCATGCTGCATATCGATTTAAGGCATGAGGGTAAAGAGCTGGATTGCCAGTGGTGGCTGCGCGCGCGGATTGAGGATACTGGCATCGGTATTCCCGAAGACAAAGTGCATATGCTGTTCGAAAAATTCATGCAGGTCGAAAGCGGTAGTACACGCGCTCGGCAGGGCACCGGCCTCGGTCTCGCCATCAGTCGCGATCTCGTTCATCTTATGGACGGCACAATTAGCGTCGAGAGCAAACCGGGGAAGGGCACGACCTTTACCTGGGAAATTCCGATCTCCGAAGCGAGCGAGCCTGAGGCCAGCATCAGCCATATCGGTGTGTTAGAGGGCCGCCGTATCCTCATTGTCGATGATCTCGAGCCGAACCGGTATTTGTTCAAGGAGACGCTGACGGCAGCTGGTGCGGAATGTTTGCTGGCTGAAAATGTCGGTGAGGCTTTGTCGTTGCTCGATTACGAAGATCATTGCGGTCGCAAGATCGACGCATTGATGACGGATTATTTGATGCCCAATAAAAACGGACTGCAGCTT
>DASTLS010000070.1:0-7173 GCA_035714725.1 Alphaproteobacteria bacterium
GGCAACGTAGCGCCGTCGCCGAACGAAATACCGAGGCCGCGTGCGGCCTTAACGAGCGACCCTTGCTTCTCGACCTGCTGATTATGCTTCACGGCATCATCGATTGAGACATCGATCACCTGGCGGTTTGACCATGCGACCATGCGGTTGAACTTGCCCATCTTGATAAGCTCGACGGCGTGAACGCCGAATGCGGCCGCAATCAACCGGTCTTGTGCGCTTGGCTGGCCACCACGTTGAACATGCCCCAAAACAGTGACGCGCGTCTCGGCTTTGCAAAGCTCGGCGATCTGCGCACCGATGACATGCCCGATGCCGCCAAGGCGCTTCTGGCCGCCATAGAGCTCATTCATCATCTTCGAGCCTTCCTGCGTGCGGACGGCTTCGGAGACGACGACAAGTGCAAAGTTGCGGCCTTTCTTGCGGATCTCTTTGATGTGATCGGCGACTTTTTGGATGTCGTACGGAATTTCGGGGATGAGAATAACGTCGGCGCCACCTGCGATACCTGCGGCGAGCGCAATGTGGCCGGCATCACGCCCCATGACTTCCAAAATCATGATGCGGTCATGGCTCGCAGCTGTGGGCTGCAAACGGTCCAGTGCTTCGGTCGCGACTGCGACAGCGGTATCGAAGCCAACCGCGCTTTCCGTCATGCCGAGATCGTTATCGATTGTTTTCGGTACGCCAATCAGCGGGAAGCCGCCCTTTTGGGAAAGGTGCCGCAAAATCTCGAGGCTGCCATCGCCGCCGATGCCGATAAGGGCGTCGCAGTTCAGTGAGCGGAAACCGGCGACCATATCGTCGGACAAATCTTTGGTGCTGCCGTCGGGCATTGGGTAGGCGAAGGGATCGCCCTTGTTGGTGGTGCCCAGGATCGTGCCGCCCTGACGCATCATGACGGTATCGACGTTCTTCCGGTGCAGGGTGATGGTCTGGGGTGGCGAGCTAATAAGCCCGTGTGCGCCGGACATGATGCCGATGACTTCCCAGCCCAAACCTTCGGCCCGGAGGACTACGGCGCGGATAACGGCGTTAAGCCCGGCGCAGTCGCCGCCGCTGGTTAAAATCGCGATTCGCTTGTTTTGGGACATTTAAGAAAACCGGAGAAGAAAAGCGGGCAGGTGTTTGTTTTGGCAAGGAATCAAGCCTAACAGAACAATGGCATAAAACCACTTTTTCTGCTATGGAAAGCGCCTTCTCAATGAAATCATTGGAAAAATGAACGAGCAGGAAAACCTGATAGAGCGGCTTGAGCAGCTCAAATCCGAACATCGCGATCTCGACGACGCCATTCAGGCGCTGTCGCAACGTGGCGTGCCGGATATGATCCAGATTCAGCGGTTGAAGAAGCGCAAGCTCTTCCTGCGCGACGAGATCATCAAAATCGAAAGCAAATTGCTGCCGGATATTATCGCTTAGGCCTTCGCGGTCTTCGTGACCATCTGCGCGGCTTCTTTCAGGCCTTTGCCGACATCCTCATTATCACGGAATGTATAAGCGCCGTAGCTGATCGAGACATCGATCTTGTTGCCGTGAACCTGCGCCAGCTTTTCATGCAAGGCGTGTGAGAGCAGTTTGCCCTTCTTCCACGCATTCTCATTATCGCAGCGGACGAGCAGAACGCCGAATTCATCGGATGCGAGACGGCCAACGATATCCGAACCGCGCACCATCTTCATAAGCACGCTGCTGATATCATGAAGCGCGGCATTGGCGACCGAACGGCCATAGCGCGTCGCGATCTCTTCCATATTCTCGAAATCGTAATAGAGGACGCTTGAGGTGCCGCCATAGCGTTCATCGAACGCGAGCATGCGCGCGACTTCGCGATTGAATTCCGGGCGCGTGAGAATGGTCTGGGAGGGCATTTCCTCCGGATCGCGCTGCAGAAGCTTCAGGCGCTTGTCCATGTCGGACAGCTTGGCGCGGGTATCGATAAGTTCCGTGCGCATCTGGCTCCAGACCTGGCGCTGTTCTGGCGTCAAGGGCGCGTCGGCGAGCCAATCGATGGCGAGGTCTAGCGGCTTAATCATTGGGGATACCCGGAACTGTGATAGGAACAAGTGTCTATATATTTCCTGAAAAACAGGTTAAAACCCTCCGCAGGGAGTGTTTCATGCCGCGTAAAACCAAGAAAACCGCATCTAAAAAGGCCTCAAAGGCCATGGGCCAGCCGCTCGTTGGTATCGCTATGGGTAGCCAATCGGATTGGGAAACCATGCAGCACGCTGCTGCAGTGCTCGAGGCTTTTCGCGTGCCGTTTGAGGCTGTGATCGTCTCGGCGCACCGTACGCCCCAACGTCTTTTCAGTTATGCCACCTCGGCGCAATCGCGCGGCCTGAACGTCATCATTGCCGGAGCAGGGGGCGCAGCCCATCTACCGGGCATGCTGGCGTCACTCACAACCGTTCCCGTTCTCGGCGTTCCCGTTCGCAGCAAGCAGCTGGATGGCCTTGACAGCCTTCTCTCCATTGCACAAATGCCAGCGGGTATTCCCGTTGGTACGCTCGCGGTCGGTGAGGCTGGCGCTACAAATGCCGGATTGCTCGCTGTCTCTATCCTCGGATTGCATGACGATGTCTGGGCGCAAGAGCTTCGCAACTGGCGTAGCGCGCAGACGGCATCGATTGCCGAGCGTCCGCTTTCAAAAGCTGCCAAGAAGAAAAAGAAAAAATGAAGACACTCCCGCCCGGCTCGACCATCGGTATCCTCGGCGGCGGCCAGCTGGGACGGATGACGGCGCTGGCAGCAGCACAGCTCGGTTACAATTGCCACATCTTCTGCACCGATAAAAATGAACCCGCAGTCGCTGTTTCAGCTGCGCATACGATTGGCTCGTTCACAGATAAAGCAGCCTTAGAGAAATTCGCCTCGCAAGTCGATGTCGTAACGCTTGAGTGGGAAAATGTTCCGCTTCAGGCGCTCGAGATCCTTGCCGATCGCGTTCCGGTTCATCCCGGCCTGAATGTGCTGAAGATTGCTCAAGACCGTGAGCAGGAAAAAACCTTCGCGCGCAGCGTCGGCGTCGGCACGGCTGATTTCGCCATCGTGCACTCAGCCGCTGAACTCGAAAAAGAGATGGTGAAGTTTCAGCTGCCCGCCATCTTGAAATCTACGCGCATGGGCTATGACGGCAAAGGCCAGGTCAAAATCACACCCGGCATGAAAGCGGCAGACGCCTGGAAAGAAATGGGTGGCACAGTCGGCATTCTCGAAGCCTTCGTTGATTTTGCGTGCGAGATCTCAGTTATCGTCGCGTGCCGAGCCGATGGTGCGATGGCGGCTTTCCCCGCTGTGCAGAACATCCACCGTAATGCCATTCTTGCCGAGACGCATGCGCCTGCAGCGATTGATCCGGCGATTGCCAAAGAAGCCGAACATATCGCCCGCAAGATGGCAGAGAAGATCGGCCTCGTCGGCTTGCTTGCAGTTGAGATGTTTGTGCTGCGCGAGCCGAACAAGCATGGCCAGCGCGTGCTAATGAACGAGATTGCGCCGCGCCCGCATAATTCCGGCCATTGGACGATGGATGCCTGTGCCTGCAGCCAATTTGAGCAATTGGTTCGTGCCGTCTGCGGCTTGCCGCTTGCCTCGATTTCGCCACATAGCCGCGCTGTGATGCATAATCTTATCGGCGACGATGTCGAACGATGGCCGCAATTGCTGCAAGACCCTTCGGCCTGTTTGCATCTCTATGGCAAGACCGAGACGCGCCCCGGCCGCAAGATGGGGCATGTGACTTTTCTCAAGGGCGCCTGGTAGCCCTTTCTAACGACAAATTTATTTCCGAAGTGCTTAAGCTGCCCAACAGTCAGTCACAGGAGATTCCTATGTTAAAAGGCAAATCGGCAATCGTTACAGGTTCCACCAGCGGCATCGGTCGCGGTATCGCGCATGCGCTTGCGAAAGAGGGCGTCAACATCATGACCAACGGCTTCGGTGATACGCCGGAAACTATAGCCACGGTCAAAAGTGAAATCACAGCCTTCGGCGTGAAGGCCGAATATAATCCTGCCGATGTTGGCAAGCCCGATCAGATCGACGCCATGATTGACGCGACAATGAAATCCTTCGGCTCGGTCGATATCGTCGTGAATAATGCCGGCATTCAATTTGTTTCGCCGATTGAAAGCTTCCCCCTCGATAAGTGGGATGCGATCATCGCGACCAATCTTTCCTCGGCCTTTTACACCACGCGCCGCGCGGTGCCTTTCATGCGCAGCAAGGGGTGGGGTCGCATCATCAATATCGCCTCGGCTCACGGTCTTGTCGCGAGCGCAGGGAAGGCGGCTTATGTCGCTGCCAAGCACGGCATCGTCGGCCTGAGTAAGGTCACGGCGCTGGAAACAGCTAAGGACGGCATCACCTGCAACGCAATCTGCCCGGGCTGGGTCCTGACGCCGCTCGTGCAAAAGCAAATCGACGCTGCTGCCGCTAAAGAAGGCACCACAAAGGAAGAAGAAGCCAAGAAGTTCCTGGCTGAGAAACAGCCGGCCATGCAGTTCGTAACGCCGGAAGAGATCGGCGGTCTCGTCGTATTCCTATGCTCCGATTACGCCAAGCTGATTACGGGGTCGGCCTACAGCATCGATGGCGGTTGGGTCGCGGAATAGTGCTCAATCAGCAATGGCTTTATTTCGCCCTTGGCTCCGCATTTTTTGCGGCGCTTACGGCCATTCTCGGGAAAGTCGGCGTTAGCGAGATCAATTCCAATCTCGCGACCTTCATTCGCACAGTTGTAATTCTGTTAATGATCGCAGGTGTGCTTGCGGCGCGAGGCGAATGGCAACCAATCACAAAGCTTTCCGGCTTTGGTGTTGTGATGTTGGTGCTATCCGGCATTGCCACAGGGCTTTCATGGCTCTGCTATTACCGGGCTTTGCAATT
This sequence comes from Alphaproteobacteria bacterium, assembly GCA_035714725.1. GTDB lineage: Bacteria > Pseudomonadota > Alphaproteobacteria > UBA9219 > UBA9219 > JAATFY01. Next base: position 4,891 of record DASTLS010000070.1, read on the forward strand.
GGGCCCGGCCTCGCGTGTTGCGCCGATCGATAAGCTCAGCGTCGTGCTGGTTATCCTATTTTCGGTGATATTCCTCGGCGAAAGCCTGACCTGGAAAACGGCACTTGGCGGCTTGCTGATTAGTGCGGGGGCCGTACTGATCGCGCTTTAACCGCGCGCGGCTTTCATATCCGTTTTCAACTGCTGCATGTGAGCATCGAGTACGCCAAGCGTTGCAACAAGTTCGGTAAGGATTTGCGTCTGCTGCTCCATCTGCTCTTGCGCATCGCGGGGCAGGGCAGGTGCAGCCGGTTCGCTGTTGAGGTTGGCGAGGCGTTCTTCCACGCGATTGATCTGCTCGGTAAGGAGCTGTGAGAGGCTGTTGCGCGTGGTGTCAATCTTCTCGGCAATTTCCTTCCAATGCGCATCGCTGCCTTCACCTGCAACGCCGATAGGCATGACCGGGATTTGCGAATTGAGGTTGATGACCATATTCGTCATCTGCTCGCGCAGTTGTGAGAGGCTGCGGACTGTTGTTTCGAAGCCTGTCTTGATTTCGATGAGTAAGCCATTCACATCGGCGACATCACCGGTTGATGTGCGCGGCTCGATATTCGCGAGCTTGGCTGTGATTTCATTAAGCTGAGCGGCGATCTGCGGCAATTGCGTATGGGCTTCGCCGACTTCGGTTTCGACCTTACCAAAGCTGGCTTCCGCCTGATGCTCGAGCTTCGCGCCAATCGCATCCAGCTTGCCGCCGATATGATTGACCGTTTGATCGAACTTCGCCTGCTCGTCGCGCAGGTGATCGGCAGCAATGGTGAGCGTCTGCGCGGTCGTTGTGCTTTGCGCGAGGAGGCTGTTGCTGTGTGTGGTGAGTAAATCGATCTGCGCTTTTGCCGCCGAGGTTTGTTCTGATAAAACCAATTCCAATTTCCGATGTGCAGATTCCAGCGAAGAGATAAGCCCTTCGAGGCGTGGCGCAGAGGTTGTATCCGGCGCTGAATAGCTCGGTGTCGGCAAGCTGCCCGGCGTGATTTGATAAACGCGCTCGATGGCTTCTTTCAGACGGCTTTGCGTTGTCTCGGTCGTTTCTGACAACACCTTGCCACTGGCTTGCAGCAGATTGATGGCGCCGAACAAGCGATCGCCAAGGTCATCGGCATTAGCAGAAATTTTCTTCAGCGAATTTTCGCTCAGCTCTGCGCTTTGCTTCAGTCCGCGTTCCGTGAGCGCCAAGGATTGCAACACTTGCGCAACCTGCTTGCCGGTGATCTGCGTGATTTCGGAAATACCGTGCGCGCGTTCCTGCAAATAGGGCACGATGCGTGTGAGTTGATCTGCGGCGTGTTCCTGCGCGCTCTTGAGCGATTGTGCAGACGTCAGCATATCTTGCAGCACGTGCTTTACCTGCTGATTGCCGTCCTGGCCGCGTTGGAGAATGTTGTGCAGAACAGTTTCAACCTGTTCTGTCATTCCCTTGATCGCGTCCTGCTGGCCTTTGATGGCATCACTCAAATTTTGTGCTTGAGCACGAACCTGCTCGCTGTCGCGCGTAATGAGTTGCATCATCGCTTCAAATAGTGACTTGGTGTTGCCTTCAAAGCGGATGCGCACAGGGCCTTGATCGCTGAGCAGCGACATGTCGGGCAGTTGGCTGAAATGATAACGCGCCATATCGACCGCGCGCGCGAGTTCGCCGATCATATCGCTGCGCTCCATGCCCCAGATAGAGGTGCGCATATCGCCATGGGCCATGTTCTTCACGCTCTGTACCAGCGCGCGATGCGGCGCTGAGTTGCGATCGCGAAGTGAAAGATAGATGCCGACGGCGGTTGCCGCAGCGATAATCAAGCTCGCCCAGCAGACGAGCGTGAGCAGCATGGCCCAAAACTGAAGCTTGTTCTGCGCAGCAAGACGATTGACCGATGCTGCGCCGTCGACGCGATTATCGAGAACCGGTAAAGTGGCGTAAAGCGGCGCCAAATCGGCACTTGTGAGCGTTACGCTCGGGTCGGTCGAAGATTTTTCCGTCTTTTGCATCACACCATCGAACAGCGTGAGGATCGATTGCAGATCGCGGCGAACTTCGGTCGGCGTTTTATCAGGAAGGCGGGTGATGATTTCATTCGCCGTCTTCATCTGAACTTTCATGTTCGGGATGATCGAATTGTCGTGCGTCGTCAGATAGCTTTGCGCCATGCCGACAAAACCGCTGTAACCAAGCGTGCGGCGCAATTTATCGAAACCATCCTGATCGCTTTCGAGCGCAGATTCCGGTGCCGCGAGCACGCCTTGGGCGCG
>DASTLS010000071.1:0-3981 GCA_035714725.1 Alphaproteobacteria bacterium
GAACATAAGCCCGATCATTCCATCGTTACCATTGCCGATATCAAGGTTGAGGATTTTTTGATCTCAACCCTCAGCAAGCGTTTAAAGCCACATCTGCAAGATGTTTCTTTTCTTGCGGAAGAAAAGCGCGATGCGCCGAAAGTTGAAAATCCGAAGCATGTTGTGATCATCGATCCAATCGACGGCACGACTAATTTCAGCAGCGGCAACCCGACCTACGCTATCACCGCGGCGCTGGCGGATAACGTTGATGGCCGTTTGGTTGTGCGCGAAAGCGTTACATTGCAGCCGGAAACATCGATGTTTACGCTGTCTTCGGAAGCCGGCGCCTTCCAATTCGATATGAACAGTAAAACAATGCGGGAGCTCGATCTCCGGCATGGCGATGCCAATAAAATCGTCAGCCTCTGGGGTGATATCGCCGATAAGCAGGATGGTCCCGTGATTGCTGATATGCTGCGTCGCCTTGGTGAGAAGGGCTATGCCGTACGCATGATCGGATCGTGCGTCCTCACCAATGCCGGCGTTGCCTCAGGCGAATATGCGGGCGCTATTATTTATTCTGGCAACAAAGTGTATGCGCATCCATGGGATTTGGCGTCATCGCATCAAATTACGCGCGCGCACGGCATCGTCACGACAATCGATGGCACGCCCGATCCGCTCAACAATGACCCGCATTCCATGATCGCCGCGCGTAATGAAATCGTGCACCGTGATTTGCTGGATATCGTTCAGGCCGCTCGCGCGAGTGCCGAGACAGCCCCGAAGGCCCAGCCGGTTACATTGGGATAAGTTTCACAGAATAACTAAACGGGCTTTGCCTGGTTCTGGATTCTGAAAATACTTTTCACGAGCTTAGCGCCTCTGAATGGCTCTGGTCTTTCGAGAATAACAAGTCGAAGGCCATCTCTTTCGCGCCATAGGATACCTGCTGCTTCGCGAATATCTTCCTTCAGGGGGTCCAATAAAACTCTTTCGAATCTTTCTAGTGAAATATTGAATTCCGCCATCCGATCTTGGGCGTGGCGGCTGACGGCAACGCTGCCGAGTTTCGGAACATCCGGATAGTAAACGCCGGGCACGCGTTCGCGCTTCGGAGGCTGTGCACTTTCCGGCTTGCGTTCAAAAACGAAAACTTTCTTTCTTCCTCTTTGTGAGGGATGCGGCATGGGTTTGCTCGATCAATATAATTAAAAATAATATTTAAAAATGGTGGACCCAATCGGGATCGAACCGACGACCTCAACAATGCCATTGTTGCGCTCTCCCAGCTGAGCTATGGGCCCGTACCTAGTCTGGAGGCGCGTAAAATGAGGGAAAGCGGGCGCAAGCGCAAGCAAAATGTAGTTAAGCCAGAATCTGCGTCCAAGCTTGTTTTATAGCGGTTTTGAAGGCTTCCGGCGTGAAGGGCGCGATGGTTTTTGTAGCCGCATCGGCATAGCCCATTTGCTCCGTCACATTGCCGCTTGCGAGCGCCACAGCCTTTTCCAGCTGTTGCGTGGCGCCCATCAGATCATCTTCATTCGCCCAGAAACCGTTTTGGTCGTTGGCATATTCGCGTCCGCCGATACCGGTGAAGCCCGCCACAACGCATCCCGCCGCCATCGCTTCAAGCGGTGTGAGGCCGAAACCTTCGAGGCGGCTGAGCGAGAGAAACACTTTCGCTTCGCCGAGTGAACGCGCAACGTCGGTCTCGCTCACATTCGTGAGTTCCTGCCATGTCCAGCGGCTGTGTTGCGGATAGGTGAAGCGGAACATGTCGCGGATGAAGGCAGCTTCGATCAGGCGCTTGCGCGGCATGAAGGCAATGACATCGCGCTTCGGCTGGATGGGGCGGAACAGGCCTTGATCGACAGAGCAGGGGATGACGTATGCGCGTACGCCCGGATGGCGGAGCTTCACGTGATTGAAAATCGTGCGGCTGCTGCAAAGGATATCGGTGACGCCGTAGTCGGCATAGCTGCCGGCATTGCCGATGCCGAGCGCGCCATAGAAATGGTTCTGGCTATAGATGACTTTCCGTTGCGGCAGTTTTTTGAAATCGCTGAGGATGTGCGGCTGATCTTCCGGCAGCACCCAGATGCAATCGGCTTCGGGCGTGAAAATGCCCTGGCCGATGATGGGTGCTGTTGAGACAAACCAGCCGGGGCGTTCCTGATTTTGCTCGAAGACCGCGGCATCGAAGCCGAGCGCGTTCAGCGCTTCGGCCATGCGGAAGATATGCTTGATGCCGCCATTGATGACGGAAACCGGTGGACAGAAGAAAACAATGCGGGGCATGGCGCGATCTTACCCCTAAGGATGAGTGCCGGGAAGAAAAAGCTTAAGCGTCTTCTTCCGCGACTTCGACGACTTCCTCGACCGGATCTTCGCCGAGTTCTTCGGCATCCTCGATCACCGCATCTTCGGGTTCATCACCCTCGGCTGCTGGGATTTCCTCGATCACCTCGACAGGGGCCGCAGCGGCCTTCTTGTCGGCGCGGCCGCGGCGCGAGCGCACGAGGCTTTCCGGATCGAACGCGGTGCCACAGCTCGGGCATACCGGCGGATTCTTTTTCATGTCGTAATAGCGTGTGCCACAACTTGGGCAGATGCGCTTCAAACCCCATTCAGCTTTCGCCACGTCCGAATCTCCTTCAGCGATAAAATCCCTGTTTTTCAAGGCGGTGCCGTTTGCCATGAAAAGCAGGGGCTGTCAACGCAGAGGGCCCCAGTTGGAAAACATTCATATAAATGCTACGTCCTATATGTGTTTCATATAAGGTCCGGATAAATGCCGCAGCCCCTGATTTCGCAGAAAAACGGCCCCTTGAAAGGGGTTCTAACGCCTCCCGGCGATAAGAGCATCTCCCACCGTGCCATCATGCTGGGCGGCATAGCCGAGGGCACGACCACCGTTCGCGGCCTTCTGGAAGGCGAGGATGTGCTGCGCACCGTCGATGCGCTGAAGGCTGTGGGCGCCGATATCACGAAAAGCGCGGACGGCACCTGGACGATCAAGGGCGTTGGGCTGAATGGAATGAAGACTCCGGCGCACGTTCTCGATATGGGTAACAGCGGCACGGCAGCGCGATTGCTGATTGGTTTGCTCGCCGGCAAAAATTTCACCAGCTCATTCACGGGCGATGCTTCGCTCTGTAAACGCCCGATGGGTCGTGTTGTCACACCGCTTGAGCAAATGGGCGCGAGTTTCAAAAGCACGGATGGTAAATTGCCGTTGAGCGTGACGGGCGCGGCAAGTCCGAAAGCGATTGCGTACAAATTGCCGGTGGCATCCGCTCAGGTGAAATCTGCCGTGCTGCTTGCCGGCCTCAGTGCCGATGGCGTGACCAAAGTGATCGAGACGATACTTACGCGCGATCATTCGGAAAACATGCTGCGTTGTTTCGGCGCGCAATTGACGGTCGCTGCGGAAGGCGATGCCGAAGTCATTTCGCTCACCGGCAAGCCCCGTCTCAAAGGTCAAAACATTGTTGTTCCTGCCGATCCAAGCTCGGCTGCGTTTCCGGCTGTTGCCGCAATTTTGCATGAAGGCTCGAAAGTCACACTTAAAGGTGTTGGGCTCAACCCGCGTCGCGCCGGTTTGTTTGAAACGCTGCTCGAGATGGGCGCCAAGATTACATTCGCAGATCAACGCGTCGAAGGTGGTGAGCCGGTTGCCGATCTCATCATCGAAGGGAGTGCCTTGCACGGCATCACCGTGCCGCCTGAACGCGCTCCGAGCATGATCGATGAATATCCAATCCTCAGCGTCGCCGCAGCTTGTGCGAACGGTACGACACGCATGGAAGGCCTCGGTGAATTACGCGTGAAGGAAAGCGATCGTCTCGCGCTGATGGCGCAGGGCCTCGCGAAGTGTGGTGTGAAGGTTGAGATCGAAGGTGACGATCTGATCGTGCACGGCAACGGCAAGCCGCCGAAGGGGGGCGCGACAATTGAAACCGCAATGGATCATCGCATCGCCATGAGTTTCCTTGT
>DASTLS010000072.1:0-9208 GCA_035714725.1 Alphaproteobacteria bacterium
CGCTGCAATGTTTGCGTTATATCCCGCTCATTCGCGACAAAGCTGAAACCATAACGTTGCAGCTGACCGGGTATCTGCAGAAACTGCTGGCCGGAAATTATCCAGATATAAAAATCATTAGTTTGGATGATCCTGTTCCCAATGCCGATGCATGTGCGCAGCTCACAAGCTTGCCTTATTTGTGCAAAACCCGGGTCGATACGATACCGCCGGTAGTACCGATACTTCATGCAACAGAAGGCAAGCGTGCGGTTTGGCGTGAAAGGCTAAAGGCAATTAAAGGGCCGCGTATCGGATTGGTGTGGAGCGGCAATCCTCAAAATCGTGTGAATGGCAATCGCTCGATACCTTTTGATGCGCTTGGCCCGTTGTTGAGCGCAGCTGGCTCACATCTGGTTTCATTACAAAAAAATCAGCCCGATGATCAAGCTAAGCTCGCTGCCTATGGCGTTTTGGATGCCGATACTTATCTTACAGACTTCGCAGAGACTGCGGGGCTACTGGCTGAACTTGATTTACTGATTTCGGTTTGCACCGGACCTGCGCATCTGGCCGGCGTTATGAACAGGCCCGTATGGCTCACTCTGGCTTTCGAATCCGATTGGCGCTGGATGGAAGGTCGTGAAGACAGTCCCTGGTATCCAGGCATGCGCCTTTTCCGTCAAACCTCACCGCGCGATTGGGGTGGCGTGATCGAGCGCGTAACGCGCGATGTGAAGGCTTTTGTAGGTGGAGATGCGAAAGTTCTTGAAGCCAAACGCTGGCAAGGTACGCCGCTGCGGCAAAATCCAAACGCTGTTCCTTTAAAGGAAAGCAATGGCTGATATCGAAGCGTTACGCGCCAAGCTCAAAGATGCCAATGTACGTCACAGCAAAGGCGATATCAAAAGCGCGCTGCCGATTTATCGCAGTGTTTTGGATGAATATCCAAACCAGCCGGATGCTATGCACATGTTGGGTGTGATCGCGCTGCAGATGGGCAATGTCCCGCTTGCGCTGCAACTCTTCGACGAAACGCTGAAAGTGGCGCCGCAATTCGGCATCGGCTGGGTCAATCGTGCCATGGCTCTGCGCATGCTTGATCGGTATGACGAAGCTTCGCAATCGGTCGATAAAGCTTTGAAAGCCGATCCTCAGCTTGCGAGCGCATGGAATATGTCCGGTATTTTGCTGCGCGATGCGCGACTTTATGATGAAGCGGTAAAACGCCATGCACGCGCCGTTGAACTTGATCCCCAGAATACAGATTTCCTGCAAAATTACGCGGCAGCACTACTTTCTTGCAGCAAGGTGCAAGAAGCCTATCGCGTTATTCGCCGTGCCGAGAAGATCGATCCGTCACGGGCGGACATATATATGGTGCTCGGCAATATCATGATCGCCGCCGGCTATCCTGAGCGCGCCATTCCTTATTACAAGAAATCTATCGCGCTCGATGCGCGTAACACCGATGCGCTGATCGGCGAGGCGAATGCTGCTTTCTATCTCGGCGATTTTGCCCGTTCGTTCGAGTTGATGGAAACACGTAGGCTCTATCTGCACGATGATAGATGCAGAGCGCTCCCGCGTTGGGATGGGAAAAACATCGATCATCTGCTGCTGGTCGCAGAGCAGGGTGCCGGCGACAATTTGCAAGCACTGCGTTACATTCCGCTTCTGAAAGATCGTGCTAAGCGCATCACGTTGCAGCTTCCGGAAGCGCTGCAGAAATTGGCCCAAGCCAATTTCCCCGAAATTACAACCATCACGCCACAAGATGAATTGCCGAAAGTGGATGCGTTTGAGCCTTTAATGAGCCTTGCGCATCATTGCCTGCCGCCATCCGGTGAGATTCATGCGCCGCGATCCTATCTGCGCGCTGAGGAGGGATGGCAAGCGCCGTGGCGTGAAAGATTGGCGAAAGTTAAATCGCCGCGCATTGGATTCGCATGGGCCGGCAATCCGCGTCAGATCAATGATTATAATCGCTCCATTCCACTCGCCACGTTGGTGCCGCTTGTTGAGGCCGCGCGCGGCCATTCTATCTCGGTTCAGAAAGGCAATTTCTCGGGTGACGTTTCGGCATTCGATTTCGATGCCGCGCCTTATATGGGTGATTTTGCGGCGGGTGCCGGTTTGTTTGCCCAGCTTGATCTATTGGTCACGGCAGATACGGCACCTGCGCATCTTATGGGCGCGATGGGCAAGCCGGTCTGGGTAATTGTGCCGTTCGATCCCGGCTGGCGTTATATGCTTGGGCGTGAGGATAGCGTGCTCTATCCGTCGATGCGGATTTTCCGACAGAAAGCGCCGGGCGATTGGACATCAGCCCTTGAAGCTGTGCAAGCTGAATTGAAGAAATATCTCGCGGGGGATCTATCGGTGCTTGCGCCACGCCGCCACAAAGGCGAAACGCCGCGGCAAAGTCCTTACGCTATCACACTCGAAGATTAAGCGCTCGTCATCACCGATGTCGGTGGCGTCAGCGGCTGTGCCGGCGGTTGCTGCACGGCAGCTTGGCCTGTCTTCTTGCCAAGGCCGTTCGCGATGATGCGGTTGATATCGATCAGACTGTTGAGCAAATTCGGCGCAAAGCTCGAGATTGCACGGAAGCTGACCTTGTCAACGTAACGGCTGAGATTAAGAAGAGTCACCTTCAAATCACGTGGCAGCGGATTTTCCGGGTCGCACAGTGCTACCTGAAAAATCGTCCAGAGGCGCTGATTGTGGCGAATGGCTTCCACATAGGTTGCCATATCTTTGCCGGCGTCATCGAGCGCAAGCTTGAGGCGGATAGCGCAATTGAGCAAAGCGCGCTTGTCGGTCTCGCGTCCATCCAGCTCTGCTTCCTGCTGCTGGTTTGATGCATAGGCGCCAACTTTATCCTGATTGTTCGCAGTCATTTTAATCTCCCCGTTTAAATGGCTGTGGCAGGCTCTGTGGCCGCCGGTTGTGCAAGGACGGGTGCGCCCGCCTTTTCTTTCTCGGCCAGTAATTTATGGCCGAGCTTGAGCGCTTTAAACGGCTCACCTGCTTCGAGATGCGCGAGGATTTGAGAAACCTCGTCAGAAAAATCTGGATAAAGCGTGCTGAAATTTTTAATCGTCTCCATCACCAGATGATCAAGCGGCTGGCCCTTACCCTTAAAGAGATAGATCACCTGCAAGAGGAAATAGACGTTGCTGGCGTCGGAATCCGAGCGCTGGTCCATGTTCATCATGTAATCTTCACGCAGCACAGGGCTGTCGGAAAGGATGAGCAGATCGGCTGGCCTGTTGCCAACATTTTTGAGAACGGCGCCTCCGGCGAAAATTTTGCCTTCGGGCTTGACGCGAATTTTTAATGGCATGTTCCCGACTCCTTCGAGAAAAAAGTTTACTGCACGTAAGAGGAAGAAGGGTGGGCCGGAGCCCACCCTTCCCTAGGCTTATTAGAACAACTTCAAGATGGCTTGAGCCAACTGACCGGAGATACCGAGAGAGACGATACCTAACTGGTCCTGAGCTTGCAGGGCCTGCAGGTTTGCGCCTTCCTGGTTGGTATCAGCCAGCACAAGATTGTCCGACGCAGTCTGAAGTGAATTGATCAGATTGGTCGTGAAGTCTTGGCGGGTCTGAATCAGCGTAGCGTTACCACCGAAGTTGGCGGCGTCGGTACGGAGAGTTGACAGCGCAGTTAAGAGCAACGACTGCGAAGTTTGGATGTTCGCGGTTGTTGCAAATGCGCCGGCAGCCGTAGCGATGCTAAGACCAGCGGAGGTGACGTTAACGCCCGAGATCGTGAGCTGTGTGGTGTTCGTTTCGTTGAAGAACACAACAAGGCTTGAACCCGTGCTGTTCAGCAGGTTTGTACCGTTGAAGCTTGCGTCGTTGACCAATTCATCGAGCTGCGTGAGCAAGCTGTTGAACTGCGTCGCAAGACCGGCACGAGTGGTCGTATCCGTCGTGCCAAGAGCCTGGGTAACGATACCATTCAGCTGATTGACAACGTCGCTTACGTCCGAGATCGAGTTCGTCGTTGATGTAACAACCTGCAGCGCTGTGCCGAGGCTGTTCTTAACGTCCGACAACTGCGACGCACGGTTAAGGAAACCTTGCGAAGCGAAGAAGGCGGTCGCGTTATCAACGGCCGAATTGACCGCTTTGCCTGTAGCCAAGTGAGACTGTGTGGTCTGCAAAAGATTTGCTGTATTTTGCAGAGCCGACAAGTTCGCGCGGGCTGAGGCGCTTAGTGAGACTGAACTGATAGACATAGTGTAGTACTCCTTACGGGTTGATCGTGGACTCCTTCCACGGGTTAATTGCCGTTAATCTTCATTCATGGTGGTGAAAGTCGGCTAACGGCGCTCAAAATCATGCGAGAAACATGCCATTCTGGCCCTCCCGTTAACCTTTGATTCGATTGGATATTAGCCCAAAAGGACTAGGCAAGATTTGCCGCTTTTGGGCCTGAAGGGAAAATTTTACCGGCAGGAATTGCCCGGCCTTGATGATTGCGGAAGCGGAATCTTATTTACGCTGCGCCGCATCAATATAGTGAGTGGTCTGGCCTATATGTCCGACTTCGCGCGACAGATCGCCGTCGCACCAGATATCGAATCCGGCTTTCCGTGCCTGTTCGCAGAAATAATAATCCTCGCCGAGGATTTTCCCGTCTTCGACGCCGTTGGTGAACCATGGCTTCGGCAATTTATCGAACACCGACAGTTTGATCATCATGCAGCCGGTCGGGATGATCTTCATCTTTTGCAAGCCTTGCGTCACATGAATGTGCTCGCCTTCAATCGTCATGCCGAGTGGATGAAAAGGCGGACGGCGCTGAGAGTAGACGGCACCGACAACATCTTTGTCATGTTTCAGAAGCCGCGCGATGGTATCGAGCGGAAATACCATATCGGAATCGAGAAACAGCATATGCGTGGCGCCGGCAAGCTTCGCGGCTTCAGCGCATTGATTGCGACCGAGTGCAATGAGTGAAGTTTTTGCATTGATGATGCAGGTCCGCGCACCGGGATTAAGACACATGGTCGCAAGCCGCACGGCAAAATCGGCATGAACCATATCGCCGGTCGGCAAGGCAATCGCGACTGTCGGAGACGTGGCCATTATTTTTTTACATCTGCAAAATGCGCAGCGGCATTACCGCGGAACACATAATTGCCGGTATGGTTGAGACGGCTCTTGAGATCGAGCCATATCTCGCCGCCGATTGCGCGCCAGCGGCGGCAGAAGGCGTAATCTTCGCTGAGATACACGCCGGTTTCGGGATCGATCATGCAATCGAAGAGCGCGTAGAGATTATCGCTCGGCGATGCCGGGCGCGGGAAAGCATGCAGCGCTTTATATTTGGTATCGGGATAAGCTGCTTTCATGCGCTCGAACACAACGCGCTTGATGAGTTGGAATCCGGTGCCGGCATACACGCCGGTTACAAAATCGCCGTCGGTCTTGAGCTCTGATCCCTTGCAAACATCGCCGACATACGCGAGGCCGGCTTCATCGATTGTCTCCGGCGTTTTGCCGAAACGGTTTGCCATCTGCTGCCAGTCGATGATTTTGGCGGGATAAAGCGCAGCGGAGAAATCTTTGTCGGCTTTCAAAAGACGCGTGACTTGTTCCGGCGCAAAGCTGATATCGGCATCGATGAAGAGCAAATGTGTCGCGGTGCTGTCGAGGAATTTTGCAACAATAGCGCTACGGCCGCGCGTGATGAGCGCGTCATTGCCGAGCATAACGACGGAAACATCAAAGCCTGCTGCGGGAGCTGCTGCTTGCAGATTGAGCAGCGACATCGCGTAATCTTGTGTGACAAGGCCACCGAAGCAAGGTGTTCCGACAACGATATGCGGGCGTGTCATGCGGCCTCCGCTTTTCCATCACATGTGATACGCAAAAGTTTTTCGTTCAAAGGACCCCACTCCCACGCCTTCATTTTTTCAGCGACAGCCAATCCATCGCGTGCCGCTTCCGTGCGGTGAGTATAAACATATTCCAGCTTCTCGACTATCTCATCAACATCGCTTTCACCCCAATCCAGTGCGGTGGGCATCACAGGTGAAGCTATAACGGGTTTCTGCGAACGCAAGGCGCCCGCGCCGATCAGATCGACCAGATCTTTTTGACCTGTGTTGTAGGAGACATATGTCGGTACGCCGCAGGCCATGGCTTCCATCGCAACAAGATTGGTGCCGCCTTCACAGCGGTTCGGGAAGATGGCGACGTCGCATTCGCGCAAGACGCTGGGCATCAGAAGATTATGCGTGAAAGGCAGGTCGAGGAAACTGTCGGGCGGCAGACCTTGTGATAAAATCCAGGGCGTCATTTTGAGGCCAAAACCCTCGGCTGCTTCCGGTACGGTCTGGATATGACCCGGGTTACGAAACGCGACCGCCGTCGATGCGGTAAGATTCTGCCAGCAGGTGATGAGCAGGGCGTCGGGATGGCGCTCACGGAAAATCTTGTACGCCTTGAGCATAATATCTTGTCCCTTGCGGAACTCGAATTTGCCGCCGGAGAAAATCACGAAACGATCGCGATAGAGGCCTGTACGCGGACCCGGAGAAAACAACGTGCCATCGATGCCCTGATGGCACAGATGCACCGGCGCGATATTGAGGCTTCTCAGGAATTCGGCGTTCCAGCGCGAGATGGCGATGAACATATCGTAATTCTTCGCGATCTTGCGACCGTAATCGGTGGTGTAGAGATATTCGATTGCGGCGCAGCCGACATTCGGTTCACCCCACACTTTGTCTTGGCCATCAAAACCAGAAAAATCATTGCCACAACCATGAAGCACCGCATGCTTGAAACTCAGCAATTCTTCCGGGTTTTCTTTTGTAAATGCGTTCAATTTGGTGGCGAGTTCAAAAGCCGGAGCCAGGCGCCGCTCGATCAAGGGGGGCATGGCCGGACCGGCGGGCTTCCGCGTCAGGATTAATTGCTTCCCGCCACGGCGCATAAACTGCATGGCGATATGCAATCCATAGATGCCGTAGCCCGAGACGGTCGAAAGCACCCATGAGATGGCGAGGGAATTGGGGGAAGCGGACAAGAAAAAAACCTGTGGAGATGTCGAGGTGGGTTCAAATTGCTAACATTTGATTAAGAATTGATCAACGCGCCGGTAACCAATGATGTGCTCGAAAAAAATTTGCGAAGGATTCAGAGTGACTTGAAGAAAAGTACTAACAAAAGATTAAAGCACGCGGGTTAATGCCGTTGTTAAATGGTTTTTCATTGTCAAGTGGAATAATAAGGAGTACAGTATGAAAATACAAAAAGCAGAAAAAGATTCGTTTTTGGATTTCGTGTTTTGAAATTTGTGCACACGCACAGGGAAGCAAGATGACAAACGCAGTAGGCATCACAAGCACACCGACGGGAGCTGCACCAACAGCAAATCCGCCCGTGTCGACATCTGCGCAGACGCAGTCATCGCAGCCGGTTGGTAAAACTGCTGCAGCTTACAGTATTTCGCCCCGCATCGTTGATGATCCGACAGCCGGTTTGTTGGTCCAATATCTCAACAGCAGCGGCCAGGTTGAATCGCAAATTCCTTCGACCCGTGTTGTTGCTTATCTCCGCGCAGGTTTGACCGCAGAAGGTTATGCCAAGCCGGAAGCTGGTGCAGCTGCGAGCGCGACAGCCTAATTCATTTTGGTCATAAAGCGTCAGCCGCCTGAGGGCGGTTTTTTTATGCCCGCTTTTATGTTCTGTTCACGGCAGAGAATTGACGCTCTCTTAATCAAGATGATAGAGATTAGAAGTGATCTTTCTGCGGGGGCTGATTTCATGAAGCCGATTTTTTATTCTCTCATTTTGCTCGCTGCGTTCATCGCTCTTCCGGCTGAAGCCGGCGTTCTCCTTCCACAAGACAACAACGTCAACCCCTATGGCGTCGCGCCGGCTAAAAAATCCGACGCAGCAACAGATGCGAACAAAGCGAACGCATCGTTAGCTCCTGATACAACCTACGTACAGAAATCCGCCGAGCCGCAAGCGTTGCCTATGTCTACACCTGCGCCCGCAATCGTAACCGGCGGCCAGAGTGCTCCTACGGAAATACAACCAATGTTTTTAAGCAACGCCGCTCAAGCGCAAATGGTTGCGTTAGAGCAGGAAAATGCCGGCGGTATGCGCGCCAGCCTTCAACAGTTGCAACAGTTGTTGGCGCAAACGCAAAACAAAGACCAAAGAGCGTCACTTGAACAATCTATTATCGCCATCAAACAGCAACTCGCGCAAAGCCAACAGCATGTCGGAGCTATGCAGGGCGGCGCACTACGAATGACTGACTTTAACAATCTTTATACGCAAACAACGCCTTGAGATTGTTTGGAAACTATAGGGGTTGATTGTATAAAGCGCCGATTTTTGTTAATTTGCCTCGCATTTTTATGAACCGATATAGAGCAAAGTAATTATGAAACAGGCGTCACAAAAACCTATCCAACATGCTTTCGGCAAACTTGCCGCCGGTCTTGGCGCAGCATCCATTGCTGCGACACCTGCTGCTGCTCAATATTATCCCGACACTAATATTCATCACGGTCCTAACACCACTGTCGTGCGCGGTCATGAAGATCCGGCGCGTCTCATGCCGCCGCCGATGGAACAGATCAAGATCGTGCAGAGCGACTATATTTGCCCGATGAATTCGGGCGAGCCATTCAAGGTCAGCCTCTATACGGACAAGGGCGATTTGCTTTCTGCCGACGTGCGGTTGCGTGACAGCAAGGGTGAGACGCCGACGAAAGTCACGGGTGAGGGCCTGACCTCAACCATATCTGTGAGCGGCAAAAATCATTTGCGTTTGAGTCTTACGGATACACCTAATGCGGTGCACTACCACTTTGGTGGCACGGTCGCTCCGAATGGAGCCCTTACCGTGAATGCCGACATGCCGGAAGATAGAGCCACACCTTATTTGCGCGTATTTAACAATGTAGCACTCAAAGGCTTGGCCGCTTGCAATACGCTTCCTCCGGCAGGTCAGACGGTTATGAATACGGTGCTGCAAGATGATGGCACCAGCTATTCGCAATTCCGGACGTCGGGTGGAAATGTGTATCGCATCCATGTCAGGCCATTCCATGGCGGTTATGTCGTCGGCGCGGAAATGGATGTCGAAGGCAATACGCCGCAAGGAAGATTTACCAGCCGGGTCGATTGGAATTTTACGGCGGTTCAGCGTGATCCGGCGATGAATGGCTATCTCATGTCTGCTG
>DASTLS010000073.1:0-8986 GCA_035714725.1 Alphaproteobacteria bacterium
ATTTCCCCGGCGGTCTTGCCGATTATCTGCTCTCAGCACTCGATGAACGCGAGACGCTGACTCAAAAGGCCTTCACCGGCATGGTCGACCTGCCCGATGATCAGGGCAAGGTTGAGTGGGCTGTGGCTTGGCCGAACGATGGCGAAGGCTTCTGCCATTCTTATTGCAACACCGTCCCAACGCCTCAAGGCGGCACGCATGAAAGCGGCATGCGTTCGGCGCTTCTCCGCGGTCTTCGTGCTTATGGCGAGTTAATCGGCAATCGCCGCGCGACAGCCATTACCGGCGACGAAGCTTTCGGCGATGCAGCCATCCTGCTTTCGCTGTTCATCAAAAACCCACAATTTCAGGGCCAGACGAAAGACAAGCTCGCGACTGTCGAAGCCACACGCCTTGTCGATACGACCGTCAAAGACCATTTCGATCATTGGCTCGTCGGCGACAGCGCCGGCAGCAAAGCCCTGCTCGATCATCTGATCTTCAAAGCCGAAGAACGTTCCCGCGCCAATCAGGCCAAAGATCTCGCCCGCAAGAGTGCGACACGCAAACTGCGCCTGCCCGGCAAGCTGGCGGATTGCTCACAGGGTGCTGCGGAGGATACCGAAATCTTCCTCGTCGAAGGCGATAGCGCCGGCGGCTCTGCCAAGCAGGCACGCAACCGTAATACCCAAGCCATCCTTCCCTTGCGCGGCAAGATCCTCAACGTCGCCAGCGCAACGGCTGACAAGCTCCGCAGCAATCAGGAACTCATGGATCTGACGCAAGCTCTCGGTTGCGGCGTCGGAAGCGACTTCAAGCTCGACAAGCTCCGCTATGAACGTGTGATCATCATGACGGACGCCGATGTCGACGGCGCGCATATCGCATCGCTGCTCATGACCTTCTTCTATCGTGAGATGCCGGGCCTGATTTCAGCGGGTCGCCTCTATCTCGCGCAACCGCCGCTCTATCGTATCAATCAGGGCACGCAGACAGTCTATGCCCATGACGACAAGCATAAGGATGAGTTGCTGAAGACAACCTTCAGTGGCCGCGGCAAGGTCGAAATTAGCCGTTTCAAAGGTCTTGGCGAAATGATGCCCGCGCAGCTCCGCGAAACGACGATGGATCCGCACAAGCGCTCCCTCCTCCGCGTGGTTGTGGCGATCAACGACAACGAAAGCCATAAGGACATCAAAGAGACCGAAAAGATGGTCGAAAGCCTGATGGGCCGCAAAGCCGAGTTGCGTTTCCAGTTCATACAGGAAAACGCAAAATTTGCGCGTGAGGCCGTGGATATTTGATGGAGCGGACGGTTGTTGAATCGATCGGCATTTTTGCCACTTGTCTGACAACGCCGAGTTTCATTCCTCAGGCCATTAAAATCATCCGCACGCGCGACACCAAAGCCTTGTCGCTTTGGATGTATGTTATGCTGACGGTAGGCACTATTATGTGGATTACCTATGGGCTTTTGATCATGAGCCCCGGCCTTATCATCGGAAACAGCATTACTTTGGTCTTTGTCGGCGCCATTCTTGCGCTGAAGATCAGGCACGGCTAAATTCAATTGGCTATGTCGAAATTTAAGCTCATTCCCAATCCTTCGCCGGTTCCGGCCGAAAAACGCAAGCAGCTGCTGGCTGACCCCGGCTTTGGCCGCCTGTTTACGGACCATATGGCTGTTGCCAAGTGGAATGCCGAACGTGGTTGGCATGATCCGGAAATCAGGGCCTATGCGCCGCTCTCGCTCGACCCGGCTTCTTCAGTCTTACATTACGCGCAGGAAATTTTCGAAGGCGCCAAGGCCTACAGGAGACCGGATGGCAAAATCGGTCTTTTCCGCCTCGACCAAAATGCGAAGCGCTTTGCTAAATCCGCGACGCGCATGCAGATGCCGCCTTTGCCGGAAGATCTGTTTATTGAATCCGTCACGAAGCTTGTCGAGACAGATAAGAACTGGATACCCGAAGGTAATGGCAGCCTCTACCTCCGCCCCTTCATGTTCGGCAGCGCCGCGTTCCTTGGCGTTAAGCCGTCGAGCGAATATCTCTATCTCGTGATCGCATCGCCGGTTGGCTCATACTTTGCCGGCGGCAAGGACAGCGTGAAAATCTGGGTCTCCGAAAACATCTCACGCGCAGGCCCGGGCGGCACAGGGCAGGCTAAATGCGGAGGTAACTATGCAGCCAGCCTCGCGGCACAAGCCGAAGCTTATAAGAACGAATGCGATCAGGTGATCTTCCTCGACTCTATCGAACACAAATGGATGGAAGAGCTTGGCGGTATGAACATCTTCTTCGTGTTCGAGAATGGCGAAATCGTCACGCCGCCGCTCAGTGAGACAATCCTCGCGGGCATCACACGAGATTCAATTATCCAATTGGCGAAGAGCCAGGGCCTGAAAGTCTCTGAACGCAAATACGATTTCGATAGCTGGCGCGCCGATGCCCAGAGCGGCAAGCTGCTTGAGTCCTTCGCATGCGGTACAGCCGCAGTCATCACGCCGATCGGCGAAGTGCGCAGCAAGCATGGCAACTTCACAATCGGCAATGGGGGCGCCGGGCAGATGGCAACGAAGCTTCGCAGCAGCCTGCTTGATATCCAGTATGGTCGTGCACCGGATCCGTTTAACTGGACGCAGACCGTTTAATATATTGAAATATATTGATTAATTCTGACCCATGAAACTATTTCGAGCGCTGAATTTATTCTAAAGTCACTGCCGATATTTTACCGAACCTATTTTGAGATACGAAAATGATTATGACTGAAGAATTGAGCGCCAATATCCTTGAGATATTGAAGTTGCTGAAAACAACCATTGTTAAATTCTCGCTCCACGCGGACATGGATAAGTCGAACTTTTTTCTCTCCCTTAAAAAAGGGAAAAAGAATACCCCGCAGTTTTTGGAAAGAATTCTGTTCGGCCTTGAAACGCGAGCGCTCGAAGTAAAGCTGCCGCCTGAAGAGAAAGCAAAGCTCGACAAATTGATGCAAGCTGTTCGCCTCGATTTGGCAGACTATGTTGATCTCGCGAAGCTGAATGCTGACTTCGAAAAGTACAAAAAAGATACGGATTATCATGCGGGTCCGCAACCGGACTTCATGACATCGGTAGGCGCCACGTTTGAACCTATTGCCGTAGAGCTTCAGCGCACACGCAAGCACTTCCCTTTGTTGGATGGCGTTCAATCCGAAGTCAAAAACCCCAAAGCCAGCGCATCTAAAGATCCTTTCCGCAAGAGCTTAGGTGAAATCGTCCGCCGTATTCGTGATATCGAGTCTATTGACAAGTTTCTTCCAAGAATTGGCTGCGACCGACTGTGGACAGCAAAAGAGTTTGCAGCATTTGAGGCTGGCGACCCTTCGTCTAACCCGCATCGCGTTCGTTTTACCGTCGCGAAGATTATTGGTTCAGTTCAAAACAAATCTCACGGCTACGGCCCTGTGAAACTGCCCGGCAGCTATGTGACCTTGCGTCGCATGATGCAAAGCCGCCGTGGCTTGAATTTTTAATCATGCTTTGCGATTATGAAACACGCCGAGCGCTGAAAAGTTTAATTGATCGCTGCGGCCAGACGAAAAGATCGTTTGCCGACGAATTTAATATTGCGCCGGCAGTTATGACGCGCCTTATCGGCCCTTCGCCAGAACCCATTCCAGACAATGATTGGCAACTCGTTGTGTCTTCGCTCGGCAAATTAGTCTCGAAATATGGAAAATTGCACAACTATCATAAATACAATGCTGTGCGCGGTTTGTTCGACTCAATTCAAGAAGCAGAAGATCTGGCGCCCGGCGCTGATATTCGCGCAATACCAAAGAAAGCTGTCTCTTCCATAAAATTCGGGGCATCTAAAAAACAGAAATCTGATAATGCTAAATTAGAATTCGAAACTCTTGAGCTCTGGCGTCGAGCCATGGGGTTTGTCCTTCGCAGAATTCGCGATCACATGGAGACTAAAGATTTTATCACGGCTGCAGGTTGCGATAAGGATTTCAGCATCGTGAAATGGGAAGCGATGGAAAAAGGCGACGAAGCAGTGTCTGTTGAATCAATTCATGAAGCTGTCCGAGGAACCTATCGTCAACTGATCAATATCCAATCTGCCGATAAATTCGGACCGCCCGAACCGCCGCTTATTTATCGAAAAGCTTATGAAATCGGCAAAGCGATGCCGAAAGTGGCTTAAGCGATCTTTGCGGCGTCGCTGATGTGAAGCTGCACACGCTCGACGCCTTGCCATTCATCCAATCTTAGATGCCCAGCCAAGTGGTAGTTGCTGCCCTTGCTTTCGAGCAGCGCTTTGCCAAGCGGCCCTTCCATCGCACGGAAGGCAATACCGCGAATGCGCACGCCGCCCTGCATTACAACGACGCTGACATGCTTTTCGCCGACGACATTGGCATTCACAATGCGGCAATCGGTCATGGCAAAGCGCGGCTCTGGATTGCCGGTGCCGAAGGGCCCAAGCTTCCCAAGCTGCTTCACAAAATCCGGCTGAGCCGAGGTTGAGGCGATTAATCCATCGACAGTCAAAGTTGGCTTTAAAGGTTCGGCAGCCAACTGGCGGCTGATACGGTCGGCAAGAAATTCTTTCAGTGCATCGATCTTGCTGCGCTCGACAGTAAATCCTGCCGCCATTTTATGCCCGCCGCCATTGAGCAACAGCCCAGCTTGGCGTGCCGCGATAATCGCAGCGCCCAGATCGACGCCAGTGACTGAGCGGCCCGAGCCTTTGCCGATATCTCCATCAAGCGCCACAACAAGTGCAGGATGATGGAAACGATCTTTAAGGCGGGATGCGACGATACCGATAACGCCGGGATGCCAGTTTTCAGACGCTACAAACGCCATTGGTAGATTATCGCTGAGCTGAATGGCTTCGGCTTCGGCCAGCACTTGCGCTTCAATGGTGCGGCGTTCGGCGTTCAATTGGTGTAGCTGCTCGGCAAGCTTAAGCGCTTCGACACCATCTATAGTGGACAGAAGATTGGCGCCAAGGTCGGACCGCCCTACTCGTCCACCCGCATTTACGCGAGGGCCAAGAATAAATCCGGCAGCATATGTATCCATGCCGCCCTTCAATCCTGCAGCCTGCGCTAATGAGACGATTCCGGTATTTCTGCGCTGGCCCATAACGCGGAGACCTTGCGCCACGAACGCGCGGTTGAGGCCGGTGAGCTTCACAACATCGCAAACTGTACCGAGCGCCACGAGATCAAGCCATTGCAATAAGTCCGGTTCCTTGCGTGCATCGCTATACCAACCCGCCGCGCGCAGCACGCGATTGACGGCGATGATGAAGAGATAGCTGACGCCGACGGCAGCGAGATAACCGTAAGGATTATCTTCATCCAAACGGTTCGGGTTCACGATGGCGACTGCTGGCGGCAGTACCGGCTCCGACGCGTGATGATCGAGCACCAAGATATCCAACCCCGCTTCTTTTGCGGCCTTCAACGGTTCATGCGCCGTGGTACCGCAGTCGACGCATATGACGAGCTTCACGCCTTCCTGCGCGAGATGGCGCATGGCATCGGCATTCGGGCCGTAGCCCTCTTTCAAGCGGTCTGGAATATAGAGCCTTGGCTCGGCACCGGTCGCGCGAATGAAGCGCCGAAGCAGTGCCGTCGATGTCGCACCATCGACGTCATAATCACCATAGATCGCTATCGCCTCACCGGATTGAATGGCAGATGCCAAACGCTCTGCCGCTTTATCCATATCCTTAAAGCTGCTCGGGTCCGGCAACAGGTCGCGCAAACGCGGCTCAAGGAAACTCGGGGCACTGTCGAGGTCAATACCACGCGCACTTAGGCTGCGAGCAAGAATGTCGGGCAATGTATGGCGCTGAGCCAAAGCTGTCGCCATACGTTCGTCATAAGGCCGGGCAACCCAGCGTCGACCGGAGAACGAGTTTTCTACGCCGAGAAATGCGTCGCTCATGATCTCTTCTTAAGCGCAGAAGATCTGATGCAACGATAAATTCCGTAAAGACTAATTACGCCCCAAAAGAAATTCGTTATGAAAGACGCCAAATTCCAATGCGCAAAAAACGATACCCCTACCAAGACGGCGGAAAGAGCATTTAAAACCGAATATGTGAGGGTCTTATCGAACTCGCGGTTCCGTTGCAGCCACGCATAGCAAGATACAGTTATGCAGGCACCCAGTACGCCAATGATATCAAAAGCGTCGAAGCTGCCCATCAGGCATCCTTCAAGGGCATCCGGCGGAAATTGTGGGTCGCTTCGATTGTGCGCACCGTGCCGCTCTTCGAGCGCATCACGACGGTGTGCGTCTCGGCTCCGCCCGGAAAACGACGAACGCCTTTCAGCATCGCACCATTGGTGACGCCGGTTGCTGCGAACATCACATCGCCATGCGCCAGATCGTTCATGCCGTATTTGCGGTTGAAGTCGGTAATACCGGCCTTGGTGCCGCGAGCTTTCTCGTCGTCATTGCGGAAGATCAGGCGGCCCTGCATCTGCCCGCCGATGCATTGGAGAGCTGCAGCTGCCAACACACCTTCAGGCGCGCCGCCGGAGCCGATATACATATCAACGCCGCTATCGACTTGCGATGTTGCGATCACACCGGAAACGTCGCCGTCGCCGATGAGCATGATACGTGCGCCGGTTTCGCGGACCTTCGCGATCAATTCCTTGTGGCGTGGACGATCGAGAATGCAGACCTGAAGATCTGAAACCTGACCGCCTTTTGCTTTGGCGAGGTTTTTGAGGTTCTCGGCAACCGAGGCATCGAGATCGACAACGCCATTCGGCAAGCCGCCGCCAACGGCGATCTTGTCCATATAGGTATCGGGCGCATGGAGGAAGCCGCCAGCCTGCGCCATAGCGACAACGGCGAGAGCATTCGCGCCACCTGTTGCAGTGATCGATGTGCCTTCGAGCGGATCGAGAGCGATATCAACCTTGGGACCTTTGCCGGTACCGACCTTCTCGCCGATATAAAGCATCGGGGCTTCATCGCGTTCGCCTTCGCCGATAACGACAGTGCCCTGGATATCGAGCGCATTCAGCGCCGTGCGCATCGCGTTGACTGCAACCTGATCGGCTTGCTTTTCGTCGCCGCGTCCGACCAGAAGCGAAGCAGACAAAGCTGCGGCTTCGGAAACGCGCGCCAGTTCCAGCGCAAGGTTACGGTCCATATATTGGTCTTCGGCCATCTGTTACTCCTCAATTTGCATCAGGCATGGGTGCAATCCCACTGCCTTGATCTGGCTAATCTTCTCAAATGCGCGGTGCATCGCGGACATGTCCGCTTCATGCGTCGTCACCACAACCGGTACGGCTCCAGAGCTCGGCTTTCCGCGCTGGATAAGGGATTCAATCGAGATACCCTCACTGCCGATGACGGTGGATATATCCGCTACCACGCCGGGTTTGTCCATAAGCTGCAAGCGCATGTAATATCGCATTTTCGTGCTGCCGCGGGCGGTTGGGAGCGTCTTGAGGTCCTTCGTGGGTACGCCAAAGGCTGGTGTGGTGCGACCACGGGCCAGATCGATAATATCGGCAACTACGGCGCTGGCGGTGGGCTCAGCCCCTGCACCCTGCCCTTCGAGCATCACATCGCCCACAAAATCGCCGCGCATCAGCACGGCATTCAGCGGACCGTTTACATGCGCGAGCGGTGATTTTTTCGGTATCAGCGCCGGAGCCACATGCTGTTCAAGGCCCATCGGCGTCAGTTTTGCGACGCCTAACAACTTAATACGGCATTCGAGCTGATCGGCGAACTGCAGATCAAGCGGCGTGATGTGACGAATACCTTCGAGGCGAATGGACGCAAGATCAGGCTTCGAGCCAAACGTCAGCGCCGCAAGTATCGCGAGCTTATTCGCACTGTCATGACCATCGACATCCGCCGTGGGGTCGGCTTCGGCATAGCCAAGCTTTTGCGCTTCAGCCAAAGCCGTTTTGAAATCGAGCCCACCTTCCCGCATGCGGGTGAGGATGTAATTGCAGGTGCCGTTCAAAATACCGCGAACAGATGTGAGGCTGTTGCCTGACAGACCTTCGCGCAGTGCTTTGATAACCGGAATGCCACCGGCAACAGCTGCTTCATACGCAATCTGCACCTTCGAGGCTTCGGCAAGCTTTGCCAACTCAATGCCATGCGCTGCGATCAAAGCTTTGTTTGCAGTGATGAGGTGCTTGCCGTTTTTGAGCGCGGCTTCGGCAAGTTGCTTCGCCGGACCTTCGCCGCCGCCGATGAGCTCGACGATAACGTCGACATCTTCCATCTCGGCGAGTGCTTGTGGCTTCTCGGCCCAATCGATGCCGGTGAGGTCACAATCGCGCTTCTTGCCTTTGTTGCGAGCGCTGACGGCTTTGATCTTGATTGCTTTGCCAGCACGCGAAGAAATGGTGCCAGCATTCTGTTTCAGCAGACGAACGACACCTGCACCTACAGTTCCCAATCCGGCAATCGCGATATTCAGCATTTGATTTCCTTAGCGGGCGGCCGGTTGCGTTTGAGATGTTTCTTCATACTGCTCTTTCACAACTTCGGCTTGCTTGCGTTCATTTTCCATATCGGTGATCGCCTGATCGGTAACAGGCGCAGGTGAGAATGTCTTCGGCATCGAGGGCACATCACCAAGGCGCGGCCATGTTTTATTGGCGAGCTGCTCTTGCGATGGTTTTTGCACGACGCGCGGCTCGTTCAGCACATCCTTGGGTATTTCATTGCCGCCAAAGACCTTGGGCATATCGTTGTTTTCGCCGCATGCGGACAGGCACAGCACCAAAGCGGCCTGTATTCCCATAGTAATAAATGCTGATTTGAATTTAGATTTCATGCTATTACTCGCAGACCCTCACCTTCTGCTTCAGACGTTGAATGACCATAGCAGACGACGATCAAAATCCAAAACCGGCCAAAAAGCTGGAGAAATCCCTGGACGCTATCGCTGCCCTGCGAATCGCCATGGAAAAACGTCTGGCTGAAGCGAAAGAAGCTGCTGAGACCGCC
>DASTLS010000074.1:0-5159 GCA_035714725.1 Alphaproteobacteria bacterium
CCGGATGCCGCAGCAAAGGTGATAGAAAAACGAGAAGACCCAGCCAAAGAGCAAGATCTGGCCAACCGGATTATGAAACAGGTTCATAAAATCGGGATAGCTCTTTGGGCCGTTCGCAAGCATCACAAGCCACGCGACGAAAACGGGTAGGGCAGCGCAGAGTGCAACGCCGGTGATGCGATGGAAGATCGACATCCCCGAAGTCAGCTGCGGCTTATAAACTTGCAAATGCGGCGAGAGGGGACGCGCGGTTTTGCCGGTGGTTTGAGACATTGCGTTTGATTCCTTGATATGCGCCCGCAGAATAGGCGGGATGCCAAGGATAGGCAATATCTTTAGGGGGCAATGGCTTAGGGGTGAATCTGGGCTAAAACTTCTGCGCCAGGCTGACGAAGAAGCTGCGTCGCGGGCCGTATTGGGGCGCGCCGACGCCAATGCCCGTGCCATCTCGCAATTCATAGATGCTGTCCATCAGATTGAGGATGCTCAGGCGCAGGGCGGTTTCGTTATGTGGAATGAGATCGAAGCGCTGCTCGGCGCTCAGATTAAAAGTGATGTAGGGTGGCAGACTACTTGTGTTGGCGAAGCCTTTTCGCAAGCCACTGCCAAAAATACTGTCGAGGCCAAGCGTCGTGTCTTTCGCCACGTCATAACTCACACCGGTTGAGGCTGTAAGCGTCTGATCGTGATCGAGATGGACGTAATTATTTTTAATGTAAGCCAACTCATCGGGATCATCGAAATTGAATTGGGCTGAGACGACGTTCTCGCCCATCGCGCGCGAGAAAGCAGCGTTGGCATAGGCCTTCAGTTTGTCGCCTGTATAAGTCGCCGTTAGCTCAGTGCCATAAATATAGCCATGCTCGTAGTTGAATGGCGTCAGGATTAATGCCTGACCGAATTGCCCTTCATCGAGCAGATCGTGCACCAGCTTGTAATAACCATCGATGCCGATTTCCCAATGCTGGCCGAGCTGCTGTGTTGCGCCGAGATCGAAATTGTGGGAACGCTCCGGCTTCACGGGAGAGTTCGTCGTCACTGCGGGGGCATTCGTTGTGTTCGCAAAAGCCGCGATACTGCCGTTTGAAACGAGCTCCATCGGCGGTGGCGTGAAGTATCGCGCATAGCCGGCGTGAAATGTTGTGCCGTTGAACGGCTTGTAAACAAACCCGATGCGTGGGCTCAACTGATGGGCGCTGACATATTGCTCCATGTCATCAAAACGCGCGCCGTAATTCATCGTAAGATTATCAAGCAGCTTCCATTCATCTTGCAGATAGATGCCGTAAAGCTGGCCGTCTTTGGTCTCGTTATTGACGATAGGTGAAGAGATGATGTTGTTGCCGCTGCCATCAACCAGCGGCGTGCCGCCGGCATCGGTCAGGAAAGCGAGCGAGCTGTTGTTGTTCTGCACATGGTCGTTCTGTGCTGTGAAGCCGGCGCGCAATGTGTGGTTGCTATCGACCCGCCAACTATTGTCATTCTGAATGCCGGTCGCAAGATCGGTATATTGAACGTCCGATGCCACGCCGTTGAACAGTAGATCGCCTGTCGGATCGGGGCGGTAATGGAGTTCGGAACTACGAATGTAGGGCGCGATTTGGACTTCCACACCATCCGTGCCGCCTTGCCACGCGGCGGTCGCGAACTGATTGCTTTCGAATTGGCGCTCATTGAGGTTCGATGAGTTAAAATCCGTCGAGCCGTTGAGCTGATATCCTGCTGTGGGCTGGTTGGGATTATTCGGGATCTGGAAATAACTGATCGAATTTCCGGCTACGACTTCCACACGCTGCATTGGATTGATCATGTAGGACATATAGCCGAACTGCTTGTTCTGCTCGGTGTGATCGTGGATAGCGGTGGAACTGTTGGTCGGGTTTTCGATGCCGAGATCGGAAGATAAATGGCTCGCGGAGAAAAAGTAATTCGCACTGTTTAGAACACCGCCGTAACTGACGGAGGGCGCCAATGTGCCATTGCTTCCACCCATAAAGCTGGCGCTTCCGCCATTTTCAAAGCCGGTTTTGGTGATGATATCGACAATGCCCGCGGTGCGAAAACCGTATTGAGCGGGCAGGGTGCCATCGAGCAAAGTTGCGCTCGCGATCATATGTGGATCGAGCGTATCGCCGAAGCCGCTGATGCCGTCAGGCAGAAGTATGCCGTTCAGGCGATATTGCAGATCGGCATGTTCGCCGCGAATATGAAGGCCACCGCTGGCGGCCGAATCTTCGGCAACACCCGGCGCTTGCAGCAGGATTTTATCGACCGGCGTATCTTCACCCTGCGGCAGGGCAGCGATGGATTGTGCATCCATTTTATAAGCGCTGGTGCCCGTCTGCGGCGACAGGCTGTTGCGCATTTCTTCCTGTCGCTGCCTAAAAACCGTGACCTGAAGCATTGTATCATCGTCATCGGCGCGGGCCGGCATCGCTGTTAGCAAGATCAAAAGCAGGGACAGGGCGCGTTTCATGGCGACTCTCTAAATGTTATAACATAACACTGAATCCATAAAACGATTGCCGCGTCAAGGCTTGGCGTGTCGATTTGTGTGGATAAGCTGCTGTGCTATACTGGCGGCTCAACGAAAGAGGAGGGGCTTATGTTCCGTATTCAATGGGCAATCGCGGTTTTGGCGGTAATCTTGATGGCGGCGCCGGGCGCTTATGCCTTTTCGACCGAAAAGAGCAGCGACGCATTTAAGGGCGACAGCTCCAGCTTCACTGACCCGGATGAGAAGATGCCGGCCTTTGTCACGTCGCCGGATAATCAGTCCTCGCTGCAGCAGCCGTCACGGCCTTCTGAGAATGTCGATGAAGCAGCCCGTCGCGAACAGTATATGGGGCTGACACAGGGCTTTGATCGGGCCTATCAGCAGAAGTAATCAGGCTGATTTCGCGGATGCCTTGCGGGCGCAGGCCTTGCAGAGGCCGAGGATTTCTAAAATCTGCTTATTAATGCCAAAGCCGATATCACTGGCTTCCTTGCGGAGCAGGCGGCTGATTTTGTCATCGGCTGCTTCCGTAGCCGTGCCGCATTGGCGGCAGATGAAGAACATGCAGTCATGATCTTCCTCCGGATGGCGGCACAGCACGTAGGCATTTTTGCTTTCAATACGCGTGACAAGGCCATGTTCCGATAAATGCTCGAGCGCGCGATAGACAGTGACGGGCGCCACGGTATGGCCCAGTTGCTTCGCCATTTTTGGGATGATGTCGTAGGCGCTCATAGGCTTATCGCTTTTGGCGAGGATCTTCTGAACGCTGGTTTCATTGACGCCCAGATGATGGGCGTCGCAGCCGCGTTTTTTCGAGCATGTCTTTGAAGAAGCAGATTTCATGCTGCTTTCTACCGCATCGCGGACGTTAAAGCAAAAACAGGGGTTTGCTACATAACCCCTTGCACCAAAACGCGTCTTATTGGATGCTGCTGACAGAATCTGCCTGCCCTAGGATGCTCCCGATGAACGTCATGAACGTAATGTCCTACGATGCACTCGCCGCCTATTGGTCGACGCCTGAAATTCAGGCCAATCTGGTTGTCTTCTTCAATCTGCTCGGCGCGTTTTTACTCGGCCTCTTCGTCGGTTACGAACGCTCGTTCCGTGGCCGTGCTGCCGGCATGCGCACATATGGCCTCGTCTGCATGGCGTCATGCGCTCTGACCGCTATCGCGGGCTATCCCGAGTTTTGGTACGGCGGACACGATACCGCCATCGGTAATGTCGATCCCGGCCGTATTATTCAAGGCGTTGTAACCGGCATCGGTTTCCTTGGCGCCGGCGTCATCATGCGAGATGGCTTCAACATCAGCGGCCTGACGACAGCGGCTTCGATCTGGACTGTTTCCGCGATCGGCGTTCTGGTCGGTGTCGGTTTCTACGGCGCAGCTATCCTGATCTCGATCCTCGCTGCGCTTTTCATGTGGTGGGGCCTGCGTTTCGAGAATTTCTTGCCGTCGCGTCACGCCATTGCGATCACACTGCATTTTCAGAAGAATATAACGCCATCCGAGGATGATCTTAATCGCATTGTGTTGAGCCACGGCTATATCATTGCGACAGGTTCTTTCGTTATCGCCAAACGCACCGATCAGGCGGAATGGCGTTTTGTTGTTGTCTCGCTCGGTAAGGGCAAAAACACATCGCTGATCGAGCTTAGCCACGCCCTCGCGAATGCGGATGGCGTCGAAAGCTTCCACATCTCACACGCACGTAACTAAGAATGACAAACGCACAAAATCTTTCGCCTATCATCGATGATGCTTGGGAAAATCGCACCGGCATTTCGGCGCAAACCACAGGCGCCGTTCGCGATGCCGTAAAGACGGTTCTCGATGGGCTGGATGCCGGCAAATATCGCGTCGCTGAAAAGATCGGCGGCAAATGGGAAGTGCACCAATGGCTCAAAAAAGCCGTGCTGCTCTCGTTCCGTCTGAATGACTCGACGCTGATCGGCAATGGCCCAGATGGTGCATGTTGGTGGGACAAGGTGCCTTCGAAGTTCGAAAACTGGGATGGCCAGCATTTCGCCGATGCCGGTTTCCGTGCAGTGCCGAATTGCGTTGTGCGCTATTCTGCTTTCATTGCGCCCAAAGTTGTGTTGATGCCATGCTTCGTCAATGTCGGCGCCTATGTCGGCGAAGGCACGATGATCGATACATGGTCGACGGTCGGTTCATGCGCTCAGGTTGGCAAAAACTGCCATATCTCCGGTGGTGCCGGTCTCGGCGGTGTGCTCGAGCCGCTGCAAGCTAATCCCACAATCATCGAAGACAATTGCTTCATCGGCGCGCGTTCAGAAATCGCCGAGGGTGTGATCGTGGAGGAGGGCGCTGTCCTCTCCATGGGCACCTTCATCAGCGCCTCGACCAAGGTTATCGACCGCGCGACGGGCGAGATTTTCATGGGTCGCGTGCCGGCTTATTCGGTTGTGGTACCGGGCTCGATGCCGGGCAAGCCGCTGCCGAATGGCGAGATGGGGCCGTCTCTGGCTTGCGCCGTCATCGTTAAGCGCGTTGACCAAAAAACACGCGAAAAGACCTCGGTGAATGACCTGTTGAGGGATTAGGGCCCAAATGCTATGTTTCCGGGCATTAAATGCTCAGGAGAATAGTCATGGCCCAACCGCAATTTCACGGCTCTATTACAGCCCTTA
>DASTLS010000075.1:0-3175 GCA_035714725.1 Alphaproteobacteria bacterium
CTACCCTGCTGGGCCTCATCCTCCTGCCCGTGCATCAACCGCCTGGAAATATCCTGGGCATCTCATTTGCCGAGCCTTCGCTTCTCGGACCGATCCTGACCGCGTGTGCTGCGATCTTCCTTGGCATCGAATTAAATGTCCTGAAATTAGTTGGCCGAAACCATTTTGTTAGTCTGCTTGCGCTCCTTGTTATCGGCATCATGATCGGGCTTGGATTGCTGTTTGCGTTCCCGGAAATCCTCGATGGGCCCGCAGCAGGATTGACACCCGATGAACGTATTCTGGTTTTCAAGGAGCATGCGGAATCCTGGCCGCTTTATAAAATCGCGCTCAGCCCCCTGAATTACATCGCGCTCTCGATGCCGTGTATTCTGGCGTTGATCTCAGGATTGGTTGCCGTCGCCAAGGCGCCCACGCATCGCCGTCGCACGCTTTATCTGAGCTATCTCGGTTTCGCAGTGCTGGCCGGAGGTCTTGGCCAATATATCAGCCGCTTCTATCACCACGCGCTGACAACAGCTTGCCCGTGGCTGCTCTGGCTATGGCAGCGTGTCCGTGACCGCGTGGTACAGACACCGAAGCGATGCCTCATTCTGTTCGCAGCCTTCATTGCAATTGGCCCGCTCTGGATGCTGATCATTCCGGCATTCGAGACGCACGTCCTAATCCTCAAACAGCTTTTTCTGTTTCCGGCGAAGCAACAGATGCTCGCGGCGCCATGCAACATCGTTCCCTTCGGCGACTATCTGAATGCGCATTATAGCAAGGATACGAAGATCATTGTTCCGGGAGCCGACTCCTCGCGAATGCTTTATTACAGCGATTTGAAAATCGATTTCCTCAACAATTATCCGTCGCAGAATAAATTTATCGATAACCAAATCTTCTTCGGCACGCAGGACCAAAGCATGTCGAAGGCCATTGCCATCGCACATGGCTTCGATCTTATCGCGATATGCCCGGCGACCATGAAGCCGGCGCCGCTTGCCGCCGGTGAAGAGCCAATGATGTTCGAACGCATGCAACTTGGTCCGCTGCCGATATGGCTAAAGCCGGTCAATACAGGCCTGCCGGGCTCATATTTGCTGTTCCAGGTTGATAAAACCGAACTGATGAAATAGTAGAGACGCATGTCTGAAGCTATCAAACGCCTTACCGATGTCATGGCCCGCCTCCGCGATCCGAATGGCGGTTGTCCATGGGACCTTGAGCAGAATTTCAAGACCATCGCGCCGTATACACTCGAGGAAACATACGAGGTCGTCGAAGCAATTGAAAAAGACGATCCCAAGGCTATCGCCGAAGAGTTAGGCGATCTTCTGTTTCAAGTCGTCTTCCATGCGCAAATGGGCAAAGAGGCCGGGCTCTTCACGCTTGATGATGTTGCCAACAAAGTTGCCGACAAGATGATCGAGCGGCATCCGCACGTGTTCGGTGATCGCGATGCCAAGACCGCTGATAAAGTTCTCGCCAACTGGGAAAGCGATAAAGCCAAGAAACGCGAAGCCGAAGCCAAGGCCGCCGGCCGCGATATCAGCGTTCTTGATGGCGTCAGCACTGCCCTGCCGGCCGCGACACGCGCTGTAAAACTCCAAAATCGTGCTGCGCGTGTCGGTTTCGATTGGACGGAAGCGCGCGATATCATCGCTAAAATCCGCGAAGAAACCGGGGAGCTGGAAGCCGAGATTAATGCCAAAGCGGGTAAGGACAGGCTCGAAGATGAGTTGGGTGATCTATTTTTTGCGCTCGTGAATTTAGCGCGACGGCTGGAAGTTGATCCGGAAACTGCGCTGCGCCGCACAAACCGGAAATTCGAACGACGCTTCCATGGCATCGAGAAAAAGCTTACGGCACAGGGCAAAAACATCGCCGACACCTCGCTTGAGGAAATGGAACGGATGTGGATTGAAATTAAAAACCAGGAAAAACAGGCCGGATAATCCTTGAGGGCATGGCCGAATCTCCATCACACTTGAGTGTGTTCATGGAGGTGCTGAATGGAAGGTAAGTTAGTTCAGATTACGCCTGTAAAACCCGGCCAGATTAATGGCGTCGTGGTCTTCAACCTCAATCAACGTAAAACAGTACACGCGCACGAGATTGCACCTTTCAAGCCTGAAAGCGGCGGGTCCAATCAGTTGCCTTCGGATGTTGTTCCGAGAAAAGATATCGTCGTTCTTGCGCGACGCGGCGCGACGCGCAGCCCTTATTCAGTACTTAAAGAACTTGAAAGGCGCGTTGATCTTCCGAGCGGCCATCCCTCGCGCATCAATCTGATCGAAGCGTCTGAAGCCAGGGATGCGATGGTGGAGGAGTTTCAAGGCTTAAGCGGAGCCAGCCTTAAACGCGTTCAACCGTTCGATCAGCGGCAAAAAATGGTGCGGCATTACGCCACACCTGCCGCAGCCCCTACTCCGCCGGGGACAGCCCCAGCATAAGTTCCATATTCTGAACGGCGGCACCGGATGCACCCTTGCCGAGATTATCCAGGCATGCCGTCAAAATGACGCGTTCTTTTTCCGCATTCCAGAATACGCGCAGCTGAAGATTGTTGGTTTCATTCTGCTCGAGCGGTGAAAGCACGTAGCCCTTCTCAAGCTCTGTCTCCAACGGCTCAACGAATACATATCTGCGATCGGCAAAATGCTTCGACAGAACTTCATGCACATGTTTGCCGTTTGTGCTCTTGCCGCCGTTGCGCTTCAGCTCTTTCAAATCGAGCGCAATATTCACGAGCATGCCGCGATAAAACGAGTTGCTGTAGGCGGGCAAGAAATTCGGATCTTTATTCAAACCGCCATGCACGCGCATCTCCGGCAAATGCTTATGCTTTTGGTCGAGACCGTACAGGCAATAGGCGCTGCCACGAATATCGTCCGGATGATTTTCGCAGAGATCGATGAGCTGCTTGCCGCCGCCTGAATAGCCGGAGATCGCATTAACAGTTACGGTCTGATCGTGCGGCAAAATTCCGGCATCGCGCAAAGGCCGGATCATCGCGAGCGCGCCGGTGGGATAGCAACCCGGATTGCTCACGCGCTTGGCGTTGCGAATGAGGCGCTCCTGATCGAGCGTCAGCTCGGGGAAGCCATAGGTCCATTCGCTCGCCGTGCGGAATGCTGTGCTGGCATCGATAATTTTCACGAGCGGATTGGATACCATTCCAGCCGCTTCC
>DASTLS010000076.1:0-2541 GCA_035714725.1 Alphaproteobacteria bacterium
GTCACCATCGAGACGCGCACCCGCCGGTGTCGCAATCATGATCGGCGGCATATGGGTATATTCAGGCGGCGTAATCCAGGCATCGATTGTGGGCTGGAGCATATGCAAGCGGCCCAGCGCCGGATTGATAGCGCTTATCAAACGGCCGCCAAGGGCACCCCAGCCGGTAATTGCGCCGATAACGAGCAAAACCAAAAGGCCGTAACGAAGCGCATAGGGATCGCGATCTGCAAAGCTCAGTTTCCAGCGCGGCCAGCTCAGGCTCTTCAGCTGGTCGCGGGCCTGCTCGACATGCGCCTGCCATAACTGCTGCTGTTCGGCATCAAGCTGAACGGCGCGATCTTCAATAACATCGAGCGGGCGATGGGCAAGATTGCTGGCTTCCTCAACGCGGCGTTTCGCGGCACCAAAACCGATCGGACGCCATTCGTGACGTGCGCGACCGAGAGCTTCAAAAAAGAACAGTGCAAAGAGAATAAGCGCGATCAGATGGGCCCAGGGATAGAAGGCCGTCAGCACGCCAAGCCAGGAGAGCGCGACAAAAAGGCCCGCGATCATCAGAGGACGCGCAAAAATCCGCAGGATATTTTCGAAGGCGACGACAAAATGAGCGAAGGTGAGTTGAGGACTGCCGAGAATCTCGGATTTGAAGTGCGAGCGGGCGCGATTTGAGCGCGAGGCCATCAACAACTCTGCTGTCTAACGCCATGCCCGAAATCGGCGACTGCGGGGATGGCTTTCCTGACAATTAGTATGTCAATTAAGGCTAAAAAAAGGATTAGTATCCGGCAGTTACCGGGCAAGTTGTTTCGCACCTGCAAAAAGTATCTGGCATTTGTTGGATGTAGGAAACCAGCCAAAATCAAGCGTTTTTGGCTGTCTTCGCAGATGCCATCCAGGGCGGGAGGCTCTCCCAACCCATTTGTTCGCTAACGGATACGCGTTTTCTGACCACCGCATGCTGGCCGCCGGAGACCATGACTTCGGGCACCAAAGGCCGGCCATTGTAGTTACCGGACATAGCCGCGCTGTAAGCGCCGGCCTGTAAAATAGCGACGAGATCGCCCTGCCCGACACCCGGAAGGCTGTAATCCACACCGAACAGGTCGCTCGTCTCGCACACAGGGCCGACGACATCGGCGAGCTTTGCATCGCCCGATTTCGGCTCACGCACCGGAATGATGGAATGGCGCGCGTCATACATCGCGGGCCGCACAAGATCGTTCATGCCAGCATCGATGATCAGGAAGCGCTTGCTGGCGCCCTGCTTGTCATAAACAACGCGGGTGAGAAGGATCCCGGCATCGCCGACGAGGCGACGGCCCGGCTCGAACGACAGTTCGCCGCTGAAATCCTTGAACACGTCGCGCACGATCGCGGCATAATCCGAGAATGGCGCTTGCGTCTGACCGTCATAGGGAATGCCGACACCGCCGCCGAGATCGAGGCCGTGGAAGGCATAACCCTTCCCCTGCCAATGTTTCACCATCTCAGCGAATTTGCCGTAAGCCTCGCGGAAGTTATCGTAGTTATGCAGATGCGAGCCGATATGAACGGTGAAGCCGCGGAACTCGAGGTTCGGCAGTGTTTTGACCAAGCTCATAGCTTCATCAAGCTGCGCATGATCGATGCCGAATTTCGTGCCCATTTCACCGGTCGAGATTTTGCGATGCGTATGCGCAGCGACATTCGGGTTCACGCGCAAAGCAACCGGTGCTTTCTTGCCAATCTCAGATGCAATCGCGCTGATCTGCTTAAGCTCGGGAATGGATTCGACATTCAACTGGCGAACGCCGGCTTTTAAAGCCGCGGCGATTTCGTCCTTCGTCTTGCCGACGCCGGAGAAAATGATCTTGTCCGGTGCAGCTCCCGCATCGAGCGCCCGCTCAAGTTCGCCACCTGAAGTGATATCAACGCCGGCACCACATTCGATAAGCGTGCGCGCAACCGCCTGATTGGCGTTCGATTTATTCGCATAATGGATTGTGGTTTTGAGACCTTTGAACGGCTCCGAGAATTCCTTGTAATTCTGCTTCAGCTTGGCTGACGAATAAACATAAGTCGGCGTGCCGACACCCTTGGCGATTGCCTCAAGCGAAACATCTTCGGCATGCAGGATGCCGTTGCGATAGGAAAAAGTGTCACTCATTGGGGATTAGCCGTATCATCTTTAGGATCAGTTGAAATATCGGGATAAGTCCGCGGGAATGCTGTTTCATCCGCACCCAGTGGCGGATCGACATGGCCCGGCTTCTTGCCGCAGCCGGTCAACACGAGGCCGAGCGCAATAAGGCACGCAATTTGACGTGCTTTGCGGCGGGCAGAATTATTATATACTCGGCTCGACATGCTTATCCTGACGTTTGAAAGGTCATTTAAGATGTTTTTGCGGATTTTCGCAATTGCCCTGTTTCTGCTGTTTTTGGCGCCACACTCAGGGCATGCCGAAGACTTCGCGAGCCGCTTTGTCAGCGTCGATCCGCCGAAACCGATGCCGCCCTTCATTTTTGAGGACGCTGACGGCAAAGAGCATGACCTCAA
>DASTLS010000077.1:0-7708 GCA_035714725.1 Alphaproteobacteria bacterium
AAGGCGGGCTTTTGGCCCACCTGCAATTCAACTCAGCTATGAAAAGCAATGTACTGGGTTTTTCTTTTTTATCAAGAAATTTCAGAACGTCCGTTAACCCTATGGAGTCTCACCAATTAATGATGTTTAGCTAAATTTAACGTTAGTTAAGTTATAATGTCGCGTTAGAAGTGCCTGATTTCAAAAGAATTTTATTGTGCGGTGCATATATGGGAGGCGATACAACCCACCCGCTCTTTTTAAGAAATGCAGCCTTCTGCATCGCCCTGTCTTTATCTTCCGTTCTCCCTTTATTCCCGGCCTATGCCATTGATAACTCAACCGATCCTTACAGCGCGGGCTACTACTCCTCGCAGCGGCCATCGACGCTTTTCGCCAATAACGACCAGACCGACCTCAAAAATCAGATGACGAGCTACCTGCGGAAGCAGGAATTCGGAGTCGCCTCGAGCCTCGCCCCCATCATCCGCTCCCCCAACGAGTGGGCACAGAGTGGCTTGGGACTCGACCGACCGACCGATATCAGCCCGGAGAACATCTCCCTGGTACCGGCGGCACCTGAGACGCCGGAGGCCATGTGGCTCTCCCCCGGCTATCATCATAAAGGTTTTTTCCCGCTCGATGATGCGCTCGTAATGGGTGTCAATTATCGTCACCGCCTGTTCGAAGACGGGCTACAGCTCGATGTGCATCCCTTCTATGGCCAGAACTGGCACAACACGAACGGGTATTATGGATCGGAAATCGGCCTCGGCCTCCGCGATCAAAAAGACGGGCATGAATGGGGCCGCATCGCTCTGCGCTATAACAACGGCGACGAGTCATTGATGGATGAAACGCGCGGCTTCGACATGCATGGCGAATTGAATTTCGATCAACATCTGAGTTTGAATGCCGGCTTGCGCGAAAGCGAAGATTCCGATTACGGCAATTACATCGTGCTGCGCTGGAAACTCGGCGGCTTCTAAATCGTCTTAAGGAGCGGAGTGTGCCGGCGCAGGACGCGAGCGCGCCGCAGAATCTGCAGGAACAACGCCCATCTGAACCGAATACAAACCGGCATAATGGTAATTCATCAGGCCGGCCTTAAAGGGGGCTATCTTTGCAGGATCGTGGCCTCTTAAATTCGGTATAATTTCACTTATCTCCGGCGGTATATCCTGAATTGCAAATGCGCCCTGCTTGTTTCTTGCGACGGGAAGATAAATTTTGTGTGTATTGTCCCTGAATTCGGCAAATGCAACTTCGCCTGCGTGAAGCGGTGCACCGGCATAAGGCCGTAATACCTCCTGCGTGTGCCTCTCTATATTGGGAGAGAAGGCATTTTCAGGGTGAAGCCCTCCGGCCGGCGCCTGGAAATACCCAATGAACCGATAAGGAATTCCCGGCCTAACTTCTAAATGCGCTGTTTCCGGACTGCGAATGATTTGCCCACGACTGTCCAATTTCGATGGATCGAGGCCGGCCGATTGACCGGACCATCCTACTGTTCCGTCGGCATTGCGGTGCTCGCGTATAAAATGGAAATCGCCACATGCATCGTCCGTACACCCCTCTTTGGCAGACAAGAAAGCACCGATGAGATATGTCCCGGGCTTATGCTGAGGATGTTTTCCTATGAATGTCAGCCCATCTATCGTTCCGCCCGCCACAACTGCTCTTACTCTTTCGTCAAAACCGGAACCGCTGGCGGCATAAGGGTTATGAACGATGGGAAGGATTGGTGTGTTGCCGATGCTTGTGCCCGGAGATGTGAAGGTCGGGGCGTTCACAGCATAAGAATAGCAATTGGGACTTGCAGACAGCCGTACCGTGCGGCCAAGCCGATGGCTTATGTCCCGGGTCAGTCTTTCCAGATACTGCCGGTTGCGCGTCAGGGGATTAAAAGGCAGCACATCTCCAGCAGATTGTGGAACGATGGATGTATATTTTGCACCTGCCATACACAGTGCTTTCTTTTATAAAACCCGATACCAGCAAACTCATTAAATCCATTGAGAACGCTATCAAAATAGCTTTAAGAAACCGTAATATTATTACTTTCGCATGTAACTCATATAGATAACCGCCCGCCCTGCCTTGATGCCTTTTTCTTCATAGCGCGTTTGCACCCAATCTTCGGGCGGCGTTCTCTCATGGCGAACGCGCGTGAAATCAGCAGCATTATCCATCACATCCGTCATCCATTCGCCGAGCTGCGCATCGTCGGTCGCAAGGCAAAGTTCCGCACCTTTTTGCAATGCGCGTGCAAGACGCGGCAGATTGGCAGGACCGATAAAACGCCGATCGGTATGACGCGCCTTCGGCCATGGATCGGCGAACAGCACATAACAACGCCCAACACTGCCTTCCGGCAAAGCATCCAGCACGCGCCGCGCATCATCCGGAAAAATGCGGATATTTTTTACCTGCTCGCGGTCGATGTGATCGAGGAGGCTGGCAACTCCATTCAAAAACGGCTCGCAGCCGATGAAAGCGTGATCAGGATGGCGCTTGGCTTGCGCGACGAGGTGCTCGCCGCCGCCGAAACCGATCTCGAGCCACAAGGCTTTAGGCTTGAATGAAAAGAGCGATACAGGATCGAGGGCGCCCTGCTCCGGCAGCGTGATCTCAAGTTGTGGCAGGAGATCGCGCACCAGCTGCGATTTGCGCGTGCGTAAGGGCCGCCCCTTGCGGCGGCCGTAAAGACGGCGTTCGATTGGGGTGAAGCTCAGAGTTTGAATGCCCGCTTCAATTCGGGCACGAGGTCGAGGCGTTCCCATGAGAAATGCCCATCATCTTCAGGATCGCGACCGAAATGGCCGAAGGATGAGGTCTTCTTATAGATCGGCCGGTTGAGCTGGAGGCGCTCACGAATACCGCGCGGCGTCAGCTTCACGATCTCGCGCAGCATGTCGGCGAGCTTCGCGTCATCGACATGATGCGTGTCGTGATTGTTGACATAGACCGAGAGCGGCTCCGAGACGCCGATGGCGTATGCGAGCTGAATGGTGCAACGGTCAGAGATACCGGCAGCGACGATATTTTTCGCCAGATAACGCGCCATATAGGCTGCCGAGCGATCAACCTTCGTCGGGTCCTTGCCCGAGAACGCACCGCCGCCGTGAGGCGCCGCGCCACCGTAGGTGTCGACGATGATTTTGCGGCCGGTGAGGCCGGCATCGCCATCCGGACCGCCGATGACGAAACGGCCGGTCGGATTGACATAAAATTCTTCGTCTTTCGACATCCAGCCGTCCGGCAGCGCCTTCTCGACATAAGGACGAACCATGGCGCGCACTTCGGCTTGATCGATGCTGTCATCATGCTGCGAAGAGACGACGATGCCAGCGGTACGCACAGGCTTGCCGTCGATATATTCGAGCGTGACCTGGCTCTTCGCGTCCGGTCCCAGCATCGGCAGCTTGCCGGCATGGCGATCTTCGGAAATGAGGCGCAGAATTTTGTGCGCGTAGTAAATCGGCGCCGGCATATAAGTCGGCGTTTCGCGGCAGGCATAACCGAACATGATGCCCTGATCGCCGGCACCTTCATCCTTGTTGCCGGACGCATCGACGCCCATGGCGATATCGTCCGACTGCGCATGGACATAAATCTGCACATCGGCCCATTGCCAGTGAAAGCCCTTCTGCGCGTAACC
This sequence comes from Alphaproteobacteria bacterium, assembly GCA_035714725.1. Lineage (GTDB taxonomy): Bacteria > Pseudomonadota > Alphaproteobacteria > UBA9219 > UBA9219 > JAATFY01. The sequence continues at coordinate 3,641 of DASTLS010000077.1, forward strand.
GATTTCCTTGACGGCTTGGCGAGCCGCTTCTTCCATTTCTTTCGGCGTAATCAGCTTCGGCCCGCGGATTTCACCAGCAAGTACGATGCGATTAGTCGTCGTCAGCGTTTCAACCGCAACGCGACTGTGCGGGTCGTGCGACAAGAACAGATCGACGATCGAGTCCGAAATACGGTCGCAGACTTTATCCGGATGGCCTTCGCCAACGGATTCAGACGTGAAGAGGAAACGATCGGGCAACGGGGTGGTCATAAGTTAATGCCTCAATGAAATAAGAGGCCGCCAAAACAGCATGAATATGTCGGAAGGGTCAAGCCGCGAATTATGCCGCCATATATAGGCCTAAAGAGCTTACTTGCCTTCAGCCATCGACTTGATCAGGTCATAAACCGTGCGGCGCTGCTTCGGATCCGTGATGCGATAATACGCGCGGATGAGTTCCAAAGTTTCGCGACGCTGAAGAATTTCGTTATCGGGCGACGGCGCACCTTCCAGTGGCGACTGCTTGTTATCGCTAAATCCCTGCTGCGATGGGTTGGTCAGATGCGCGGGCAGTTCTTCAAAGAAATAAGCAACCGGCACATTCAGCAAGCGACCGAGCTGATAAAGGCGACTTGCGCCCATGCGATTAGCGCCGCGCTCATATTTCTGGATTTGCTGGAAAGTCAGGTCCGAAGCATTACCCAACTGCTCCTGGCTCATGCCGAGTAGATTACGGCGCAGGCGCAGGCGCTGACCGACATGAATATCAATCGGATCCGGACTCTCGGAACGCTTCTCAGTCTTTTCGACGATGGCTTTAGCGATGCTCATAAACGAATGCCTTGGTGTGAAATAATGGACCTAAAAAATGGCAACAAAAAAGTCGGCTGAAAAACATATATATGCATGCACTTTGGTAGGATATTCCCGCCTAAGTTGCAATATGGAATCGCCCTAAATTACTTTCAAACGCGCGAACGGCTTTTACCGACAAGCACCGCGAGCGCCAGCAACAAATAAATTACCCATAATGATGTCTCGCGCATACGGGCAAAGAAAGTCGGCGCAATATTTTGCGGCAAAGATGAATCGATGAAGCCTTTGTTCCCCACGCCGAGTCGTGCGACGACGCGACCATACGGATCGACAACGCCTGAAACACCGGTATTCGCGGCACGCACCAGCGGCAAGCCTTCTTCGATCGCGCGCACTTTCACATTCGCGAAATGCTGATAGGGACCTGCGGTGTGGCCATACCAGCCGTCATTCGTGATGTTGACCAGGAAATGCGGACGATCATCGCGCTCGATCACTTCGCCCGGGAAAATCGCTTCGTAGCAGATCAACGGACTGAACGACGGCAAGCCCGGTACGCGCAAGCTGCGCAGCCCCTCGCCCATCGAGAAATCGAGACCGAGATTAGCCAACGTGCGCCACTTCAACAGCGAGCGCATCGGAATATATTCACCGAACGGCACCAGATGCACCTTGTCATAGCCGGCGACGATGCGGGCATGATCATCCAGCGCCACCATCGAATTATAATAATTGATTTTGTTATCAGCATTGAGTTCGCGACGAATAACGCCGGTCATAAGCGCGCCGCCTTGTGGAATGTGCGATGCGATCATATCGCGATGACGGTCATCTTCCGCGAGATAAAAGGTCGCCGCTGTCTCCGGCCAGATTACATGCGTGATTGGTTGCGCAGCCGGCGCAGACGAAAGATCGAGCAATTCCTGGAAATGCGTATCAAGTTCGTTGATATCCCATTTGTGCGCCTGATCTGTATTCGGCTGCACAAGGCGAATGCGGACATGCGGTTGCGAGACCATCGGCGCATAAGCCAACCGCACCCCGCCCCAACCCGCGATAGCGAGTAGCAGGACGATGCCAGCAGCTACCGTCCATTTTCCGATGCGGTTTTTGTCAACCAATACCGCAGGAAGCGATGCAATCAAAACGGTGATCAACGTCACGTCATAAACGCCGGTGATGCTCGCGAGCTGCAGCACGGGCAGAACACGCGCCCATGTATAGCCTTCCAAATTCCAGGGGAAGCCGGTGACAACATGGCCGCGCGCGTAATCGGCGAGGAACCAGAAAAGCGCGAATGTCACAGCGCCCGTTATGCCCTGCAATCCTGCGCGACGTGCGAGCACCATCCCTGCTCCGTAATAAAGCGCGAAGAAAATCGGCAAGCCGCACAGCGCCAATGGCACCGCCCACCAAAACTGCGCGATATCGACGAACATCGAATCCGCAATCCAGTAGAGGCCAAAGAAAAATCCGCCGAAGGCAAACATCCAGCCGACAGCGAACGCCTGTTTCCAATTCACCGTTCCCTGCAAAAGGAAAATCAGGGCCGGAAACGAAATCCAGAGGATGGGAAAGAAATTGATCGGCGCATAGGCCGTTGCCGTCAGCCCGCCGAAGATAAACGCGGCCAGCAAGCGCTTGCCACCCTTCAGGGCACGGAGCTTTGCAGCAGCATCACGCAGTTTATCAAGGAAAGATTTGGTCAGGCGGGGCACGGAAATGTCATGCCATTTCCGGGCAAAAGACGCAACATAACGTTAGACGGCTTTGGCGCGTGCCTTCGGCATTTCCGTAGCTTCAACGCGCGGCGAGCGGATACGAAGGCGCTTCACGCGGCTTTGGTCCATCTCCAGCACTTCGAACTTAAGCCCGTCCGTGCTGTGGAAGCTCTCGCCGATATTGGGGATGCGGCCGGCAAGGCCCGTCACATAACCGCCAAGCGTATCGACATCTTCGCCATCGAGCGGCGCAAGCTTGATCTTGGTCTGATGTTCGAACTGCTCAATCGGCAAGCGTGCATCGACCAGCAACGTGCCGTCGGCACGCGTGATGATCGAAGCACCAGATGGCGTATCGTGTTCGTCTTCGATCTCACCGACGATTTCTTCGACCAGATCTTCGATGGTCACAAGACCATCGATGCCGCCGAATTCATCGACCACAACGCCCATATGCTGACGCGTGGAGCGCATTTGCAGAAGAAGCTTAGAGGCTGCCATCGAAGGCGCCACGAACAAAACCGGGCGCAGCAAATCGGCAATCGTGCGCTCCTGTTTATAGGCGATGCATGGCATGATGTCTTTCATATGCACCATGCCGATCACGTCATCGAGCGTGCCGCGATAAATTGGAATGCGGCTATGCACATGCGTTGCCATCAGATCGATCAGTTCTTTCAGATCGGTGCTGACATCGGCGGCGATAATATCGGCGCGCGGCACCATGCAATCGCTCACCTTGCGTTCGCGCAGATTGATGATGTTACCAAGCAGCATGCGCTCGGCGGGCGAGATGCCGGATTCCGACAGCGGCTCTTCGATCAGTTCCTCGACGACTTCGCGCAGCACTTCGGCATCTGGCGGCGGACGCACCCAGTTGTGCAGCCAATGCCAAATGCGCATCGACAAACTTCGCGGTTCTTCGGCGATATCTGGGGAATGGACGGAAGCAGTTAGAGCGGGATCGTTCATGGTCTCGTGCGTTTGTTGCGCGCTTTTCGTTTGGTCTTCTTGGGCGGGGTTCCCCGCACCGGGAGTTCTTTATAGGGATCGGGAAGGCCAAGTTCCTTCATGATCCGCTGTTCCAGACGCTCCATTATCCCGGCTTCGCTATTGGAAATATGATCATAGCCGAAAAGATGTAAAAGGCCATGAATCATTAGATGAATGACGTGATTTAACAATATCTTGTGGTTTTCTTTGGCCTGTACCACCATATATTGATATGCGATCACGATATCGCCCACCTCAACCGGCACCTTCTCTTTACCCATTTTGGATAGCTGGCGCGGCTCAAACTGGGGGAAAGACAGGACATTGGTCGGCTTGTCTTTGCCTCGGAAATCCCGGTTCAGCTTCCGGATAGCAGCATCGCTTGTCAGCAGCAGATTGGCTGATACCGGAAAGCGGAATTTCGCAGGCAAATGCTCAAGCGTAACGGCAGCAGCTTTCTGCAACCGTGCTTCGAGCTTCGGAATTTTGCGCCACGCGGCGGATTCAATGACCAGATTAATCGGCATGCGCTTTTATAGCTTAGCTGTATGGCTCT
>DASTLS010000078.1:0-2199 GCA_035714725.1 Alphaproteobacteria bacterium
TCCGGCGCCCGTGCTGCCGATGGATCGCTTTATCAGCTGGGCATTGCCGACCCCAATGTCGACGACCCAGACGCATCTGCCGGTGAAGGCCTTGATCTATGACGCGCGCGGTAATCAGGTGAAAGAGCATAAGTTCGGCAATCTGAAGCGCAGCGATAGTGTCGCGATCAACGTCAACGAATTGCTGGGCGGCCAGAAGCTCGTAGGCGGCTATGGCCATGTGGAAATCATCTATGATTTCGACGCCGGTCACGAAGTCGATGGCTGGCTGCACAGCCTCTTCCGTTACACCGATCAGAAATCAGGCCATTCTGCCGAGACCAGTTTCGGCGCGCACGTATTCAATACCGTGCTGACGTATAAGAACGAGCCGCAGAGCTATGCGGGCAGGGCGCCGGGTTTAAGCACGCGTCTGTTCCTCCGCATGGGGCCGCAGCCTTATGACACGATGTGCCATCTGATTTATCCGGCATCGCTGCCGTGGCACACGACATCAGATACGGCGCTGATTTTGACTTCGAATAAGGGTCAGGAAATCGCGAAACGGGCGGTACGCATCCCGTGCAGTGGTTCACTGCTGTGGCGCACCAGTCAGATGTTCACGGAAGACGAGATTAAATCAGCCGGCCCGCATGCGTATGTCATTATTCGCGACACGACCTGCCGGTTGTTCGGGTACCACGGGCTCGTCAACGGTGAGAGCTCGTTCAGCCTCGATCACATGTTCGGGTTCTGATTTCACGGTCTCGATTTTGATTCCGAGTACATTGGTCGCGATCCATTTTAATGGCGCGAGAATGGTGAAATAACTGGCGGCTGCACTTACCATCAGCGCCAGCTCGGCGACTTCCTTGCTGGCATTTATCATTTCTTTTTTCGTCGGCAGCGGCTTGTCGGTTTTCGCGAACAGACCAAATGATTCAGATGTTGCCGGTTTCACGAATTGCTTGGCTGAGCCCGGCTCGCGACCAAAAAGGCCTACGCGTTTTGCAGGCGCACGCGGCTTCGTAAGAAATTCCGGAATATCGCCAACGTGGGCGGTGAGTTCTTCGAGAGTGGTTGCGGTTGGTTGTGCAGGAGGCGGCGCTGCTTGAGATGATGCCGTCATGCGATTTACGATATCGCGCATTTCGCGCAGAAGATTTTGGCCGTAGAGGTCTAAATTAGAGTTTGAGCCATATCTGAGTTCGAAACGGCCACGCGCCATTTGGCGTACCGCACGCGCAGCATTAAGCAGTTGTTGTGCCTCACGCTGCTGTGGCGTTCTGATGCTAAATGCAGGGGCTACAAATAATTCTTCGTCGTAACGGTCCGACGTTATGAAAGGATCGGGGCGTGACATGATTAATGAAAAGTCTTTGGATTTTTATCGGTTTGCGGACGCGGCATAACACTGCGCGGCGGCATATTGGGTGCCGGCGGCAGCGGAAAAATCCGCTCGAGTTCCTGCTCGCCGCCTTTTGCAATGTGCTGGCGTTCAATGCGTTCCAACATTTCGTCGGCGCGCCGAAGGATGCGAACTGCAGATTTCAAAAAATCCATGATCGTTCTCATGCAATAAATTCGATAAAATTCTTCAATGGGAATAGGTTAGGACGCCGATGATCTGAAATTCAACGGCGGCATTAGTTTCAGGGGCTCTATAAGCCTTTGAAATACTGGATATTTTACTGTTCCAGCCGGATTTCTTCTAATTCCATCCAACGATGCTCCGCCGCTTCCAGCTCTTTGGTCACGACGCCGATGCGCTTTGTGAGCTTCTCGAACGCCTTTGGATTACGCGAATAAAGGCCGGTATCGGAGAGGCTGTACTCAATCTCTTTGATCTCCTGTTCCAGCGTTTTGATCTTGGCGGGCAGGGTGTCGAGCTCATGCTGCATCGGATAGGTGAATTTGCGTGTGACCTTCTCGGCGGATGGCGAAGGTATATCTTGCGCGGGCGTTGATGAAGGTTTTGCGACGGGCTTGGGTGCCTGTGCTTTTACCGGCTTCTTCTTTTTGGCGTCGACATAATCCTGATAGCCACCGATGACGGCATCGATTTTACCGTCGCCTTCGAACGCAAGAATTTTGCTGACGGTCTGATCGAGGAAGTCGCGATCATGGCTGACGACGATCAGCGTGCCTTTGTAATTCATCAAGATATCCTCGAGCATGTCGAGCGTATCCATATCGAGATCGTTCGTCGGCTCATCGAGC
>DASTLS010000079.1:0-4534 GCA_035714725.1 Alphaproteobacteria bacterium
GCTTCATTTCGCGTTCAACGTCTTTGCTTGCGCTGCGTGAGTATTTGCGTTTGGCTGCCATGATATGTTCCCTTCCTGATTAACCGCCTTTGTATCCGCCGATGATCGGCAGAATTTCACCCGTGATGTAGCTGGAGCAGCACGGCGCTGCGAGAAAGACATAGGCCGGCGCAATTTCTTCCGGCTGCGCCGCGCGCTTCATGAGCGTGTCAGAGCCAAACTTCGCAACCTGCTTACCTTGCTTGTCGGCGGGGTTAAGCGGCGTCCATACAGGGCCTGGCGCCACCGCATTCACGCGGATGCCCTTCTGACTGAGGTTAGCGCCAAGCGAGCGCACAAAGGCGTGAATGCCGCCTTTGGTCATTGAGTAATCGAGAAGATGCTTGTTGCCCTCAAGGCCCGTCACGGAGCCCGTCATCACAATGGCGCTGCCGTTCTTGAGATGCGGCACGGCAGCCTTCGCCATATGGAAATAACCATAGAGGTTGGTTTTAATAGTGCGGTCGAAATGCTCTTCGGTCAGATCTTCGAAATCCTGTACATGCTCCTGAAACGCGGCGTTGTTGACAAGGATATCGAGATGCCCGAATTCTTTCATCACCTGATCGACAGCATCTTTGCAGAATTTTGGATCGGCGACGTCCCCTGAAATGAGAAGGCACTTACGGCCCTCTTCTTCCACTGCACGCTTCGTGTCTTCGGCGTCTTCGTCTTCATTAAGGTAGATGATGGCGATATCGGCGCCTTCACGTGCATATAAAACTGCAACGGAGCGGCCAATGCCGGAATCGCCGCCAGTGACGATAGCGACTTTGCCTTTCAGCTTTTCCGAGCCTTTGTAATCGGGCGCATCATACATCGGCGCCGGATCAAGCTCCGCTTCATGGCCGGGTTTTGGCTGATGTTGTTCGGGGAATGATGTGGGATAGACGCGCGCGCCGGCCTGCATGGGCTTTTCGTCTTTTTCGCCCTGCGCCTTATCTTTCCGATCAATCGGCTTTTGAATCGCGCGTTCTTGCTCCGCAATACGGTCAGCATCAGCGCTATAAGTCTTTTGAGCTTTCATCATCGCCTCGAAATAAAGATACGGAGTTCTTTATTTTTAAGACGATGGGTTTCCGATAGGGATTACGAAGAGTCCCTAAAACATAAGGAATGAGTCAAAATCTTATTTAGACTTCTTCGCCTTGGCTTTGATGGCGCGCTCAATCGATTGCTTGATCAGCTTCTTGGCTTCTTTCTCATCGCCCCAGCGGCTGACCTTCACCCATTTGCCGTCTTCGAGGTCTTTGTAGTGCTCGAAGAAGTGAGCGATGCGCTTCAGCTGGATTTCCGGCAGATCCTTATAGCTCTTCACATTCTTGTAGATCGCTGAAATCGATGTCGATGGCACAGCGATGATTTTCTCATCGTGGCCCGCCTCGTCTTTCATGAACAGCACGCCGACAGGTCGGCAATTCACTACAGCGCCCGGAATGATCGGGCGATGGTTGACAACGAGCACATCGATCGGGTCGCCGTCATCAGAAAGCGTATGAGGCACGAAGCCGTAATTGCCGGGATAGCGCATTTCGGTTTGCAAAATGCGGTCGACAAACATCGTGCCGGAAACTTTATCCATCTCGTATTTGATGGGTTCGCCGCGCACCGGAATTTCAACAATGACGTTGATATCTTCGGGAGCCTTTTTGCCAATCTTGATGGCATCGATACGCATAACAATGACCTTTCAAATCATCACATTAAAGAAGCTGCTTTGGCAGCGCGCCGTTCTATAGACCAGTTTGACGGCTTACGGAAAGAAGCATATTTTAGTTAATAACAAATTTCTGGCGATCCAATGGACCATCTTTTCCGCATTCGCGCCCCTAAAAACAAGGTGGGTTTTATGACCCGAAGCATGGATCGCGTCGAATTATCGCGTAAAACCCTGCCCTCCCTCTTTAACGAGAAAGATATCGATGTTTATTGGCTGGATGGCAGCCGGACGGAGGAAGGCAAGGCTTTCGCGGCCACCGAATTGCAGGACTATCCGGGCCTCTGCGAAGTCCATACTGGCATCAATTACGGCTCGATGCGTTCGTATCTCTATGGCGTCCGCATCCTGATCGAGCGCGGATATGAATATCTCGGCTTTCATGAAAATGATGTCGAGCTTCTGCCCGGCTGGTTTCAAACCACCTTCAATCTATTTCAACGCGGCACCCAGGACGGCCTCAATGTGGGGACTGTCAGCCCGCGCTGCATTGCGGACCGTGTTCTTGTTCCTCGCGATGGCTACTCCGTCATGGGAAATGTCGGCGCTGGCATGGTGATGATGCATAAAGATGTTTTTCTAAAACTCGCCAATGATGAAAGCCGTGCGGCGCTGGATAATCCTCAATTCAAAATGAGCGATATTCGTCAGGCTTTTTTGGACTTAACAGGCACGATTTATCCCGTAAACTGGCGCATGAAACGTGATCTTGAAGGTGGTGAGTTTGCACCCGGCACGGCACTCGACTGGATGTATTCAAATGACTGGTGGTGGGAAGTCATCCTGTTGAAATTCGGCATGGTCGCACTTGCCCCCACACCGTCCATGGCACATAACATTGATGAAGAAGGCTTAAATGAGCTTGTCGTTAAGCAATCGACAAGTGCCGATGCAAATTTCGATTGGGCAAATTTCACTGGGCGGCTAAATCAGCAAGCCACAAAACAGGCAGAGCGGAAAACCGCTTAAGGATAGTAGCAGTGCCACAGCTGGATTTCGCAGCTGTTTCCGGCCTTTTTCGCACACGCCTGCAGCGCCAGATCTTGGGCCTCCGCAGCTGTCGCTTCCTTACCCCAGGTAACGGTATCGTTGTCGCCTTCTGCAACAGCGGCACAAGACTCATAAAGCTCGAGCACGACTTTGCAGTCATTGCCATGCTCATGGCAGTAAGCCAATGCATCGTCAGCCGCTGCTTTCTTGTTATCGAAAGAGCCGGACATACCCCACGCACCGCTTGATTTGCCGTAAGCGACGGCGCCGTAAGATTCTTCGCTGTGATGACATTGGGATGAGCAATCATCGTGGAACATCATGCAAGTACTGCCGGGATCGACGCCCTGCTGCGCCTCGTGCTCGAGATCGCAACCATGCTCCTGCAAGCAAGCACTCATGCAATCGGCGAAAGCGGGCGCGGTTAAAAACATCGCGCTCATGACCATCATCAAGAAGACTCTTGCTTTCATTTCAAGCTCCGATTGCCTGAATGGTTTTTAACAGCCGCTTATAAAAAATCAATGTTGTGGCGTAAGTTAGGCGGCGAGTTGCTTCTGGCGCATGCGAAAGCGGGCTTTGTCGTCGTCACTGCTTGCGCCAAAGCAACGCTCGCAGGAGACACCCTCTTCATAATGCGGATTGGCACGATCTTCAGCAGCCAGGGGATGGCCGCAGCAAAAGCACATTGTGTAGCGGCCGGTCGTCAAGCCATGCCCAACCGCCACGCGGCGATCAAACACGTAGCATTCACCCTGCCACTTGCTTTCTTCGGCAGGAACCTCTTCCAGATATTTTAGGATTCCGCCTTTGAGGTGATAGACATTTTCGAAACCTTCGGCGCGCATGAAAGCCGATGCTTTCTCGCAGCGAATGCCGCCAGTGCAATACATTGCAACCTTCTTGTGTTTGGTCGGATCGAGATTTTCACGCACATATGACGCGAAGTCGGTGAACTGCTCGATATTCGGATCGAGCGCACGATCGAAAACGCCAACGCATGTTTCGTATGCATTGCGCGCGTCGAGCACCACGACTTCAGGATCAGCGATCAACGCATTCCAATCGCGTGCTTCAACATACTCCCCACACAACGTATTCACATCCGCTTGTGGTTGCTTGAAAGTGATGATCTCACGCTTCAGGCGAATCTTGAGACGATTAAATGGTTTTTCGGGCGCTTCGGAGAATTTGACCTCATCGCGCGATAGCCCTGTATGCTGCGCGAGTAAAGCCAACATTTCGTCAATCGCTTGAGTGGACGGCGCCGCCAAAGTGCCGTTGATGCCTTCAGAGGCAACCAATAACGTGCCGCAGATCTCAAGACGCGTGAATGCATCCTTCAACGTAGCGCGCAAGGCTCCCGTATCTGGAATCGGCGTAAAGCGATAAAGAGCGGCAACTGTATATGTCATGGCCGTATTATAGCGTCCCGGCGAGCGCAAATCATCCTTTATGCACATGCCTTGCAGCAGGCTGTTAAGCCTATTAAAACCGGATTCCCAACCCTTTCCGGATAATAATCGATGTGGATTCTCCCCAGCCGTATGCGTCCTGCCAGCATCCTGCGGTTTATCGACGCTTGGTATAAAACCGGGGCATCTACAAAACTTCTCCTTCTCGTCGATGCCGATGACCCAACACTCGCGGACTATAAGCGCATTGAACTACCGCCAACCTGGTCGCTCGAAGTTGTAACGGAACGGCGAACACTCATTCAGCTTTATAACGACACGTTCGCGAAATATCCGAACGAAGCATGGTATGGCGGTATTTCGGATGACATGG
>DASTLS010000080.1:0-6191 GCA_035714725.1 Alphaproteobacteria bacterium
CCATCAGGCCGATAACGGCGTGATCGATGTAGCATGGGAAATGCATCACTTCGCAGACGGAGGGCTGCATGTCCTCCGCGATATCCGACACTATCGGCAGCGGCGGCAATTCAGTTGCTTTCGCTTTCGGATCCTCCATGAAAATCCAGATGCCGCCCTGCGCTTCACGCACAGGATAGGAACGCACTTTGATATTCTCGGACGTTACACCTTCATGACCGGTAAGCGATGGAATAGCGGTGCATGTCCCTGCCCGATCAAACTTCCAGCCATGATAACAGCATTCGACTTCCTTGCCATCGAACGAGCCATAAGAAAGCGGCATGCCGCGATGCGGACAGATATCACGCAGCGCGAAAACCTCTCCGGCATCATTGCGACAAAACAGAACCGGCTCGCCGAGCAAAAGCTTGCCCTGCATGCCGCCGCGCTTAAGCGCCTTGGAAGGCAGCGCGTAGTACCAAAGGTTTCTTAGGAAGGGTTGGGATGTCATAGCTTGAAGCCTAGTGCTTCATCCCAAATGAGGCAACGTACCTCTTAGTCTTCCATGCCCAGCGCGGCTTTATAAAGCTCGAGCAGCTCTTCCTGCTCGCGGCGTTTCTCGACTTCCATCTTACGCATGGAAACAATTTTGCGGATGATCTTGACGTCGAAGCCCGTACCCTTGGCTTCGGCATAGACTTCCTTCAGATCTTCGCCGACGGCAGCCTTGTCCTCTTCCAGCTTCTCAATACGCTTGATGATGGAGCGTAAACGTTCGGACGAGACGGCGCCTGATGCATCGGGCATGGGTAACTCCTTGAGGGGGTCGGCAGGAAACGGGAGGCATTTTCTAGAGCAGCCGGAGGTATGAATCCAGCGGTAAATACTCACAAATGTGGGTAATTTTTATTTTTAATAAATAGGCAACTAAGCCTAGGCTAGGGTGCGTCAGAAAGCGAGATTTAGCTCATGCCTTATATCGTTCGCGACGACACTGGAAAAATCTATCGGGCCAGCGCCCGCTCGCTACCCAATGCCGAGCTGGTGCCGCATCACCATCCCGACGTCGTCGAATTCCTGAAAGCACGGCATCAAGACCCTAAACAGGTCGAAGACGCACTCAACGACCTTCGCCGCACCGACAACGAAATGGCGCGCGCGGTCGAAGACGTGATCATGGTTTTGTTGAAGAAGAATGTGCTCAAGCTTTCGGATATGCCGAAAGCGGTGCAAGACCGCATGGCTCTCCGCGTCAAGCTGCGTATGCTGATCCAGGATATCTATGATCAGGCATCGGGATCGAAGGCATAGCCCTCGACCCGACCCTAAAACAATTAGCGCTTGCTGAACTGGAAGCGACGACGTGCCTTGGCGCGACCGTACTTCTTACGTTCGACAACACGCGGATCGCGGCGCAGGAATAGCGCGCTCTTCAGCGGCTTGCGCAGATCCGGCTCGAAGTATGTAAGCGCCTTCGAGATGCCGTGCTTCACAGCGCCGGCCTGGCCCGAAAGACCACCACCGACAACGAGAACTTCAACATCGAACTGGTTTGCGCGATCGGCAACCGTGAACGGCTGGTTCACGACCATCTGCAGAACGGGACGTGCGAAGTAAACCTTCAGCTCGCGACCGTTGACGACGATCTTGCCGCTGCCGGGTTTAATCCAGACGCGGGCGATGGCATTCTTACGCTTGCCGGTTGCATAAGCGCGGCCCTGCTTGTCGAGCTTGCGTTCATGCTTCGGCGCTTCGTTCGAAGCCGATGCAGTTGCTGCTGCCGGAGCTGAAGCGGCTTTCACCGTGCTCTTGATGTCGGACAGCTTGGCGGACGTTGTTTTGCGTGGGGTAGCCATTCTTAAGCCCTCTTATTCTTCGGATTGCGGGCGGCGAAGTCGAACTTCGACGGGTTCTGAGCTTCATGCGGATGCGCCGTACCTTTGTAGACGCGGAGGTTACCGAGCTGGCGACGGCCAAGCGGGCCACGCGGCAGCATGCGATCAACAGCCTTTTCGATCACGCGTTCCGGATGTGCGCCGGCCAAGATGGCAGAACGCGTGCGAGCCTTGATGCCGCCCGGGTGACCGGTGTGATAATAGAATTCCTTCTCAGTCGCCTTCTTGCCCGTCATGCGAACTTTTTCCGCATTGATGACAATGACATTGTCACCGCAATCGACTGACGGCGTGAAGGTCGGGCGATGCTTGCCGCGGAGCAGCGTTGCAATCGTCGCGGCCAGACGGCCGAGGATGACGCCTTCAGCGTCGATGAGCACCCACGTCTTCTTGACGTCCTGGTGACGAAGTTCAAAGCTCTTGGTTTGAACGCTTCGCTTTGTCATACGAATTTTAGCAGCCATAATCTTTCTCCTTAAACCCGCTCTTGCGGTGGGGTTTTCTACGAATTGAGGTCATCCAAGTCAATGAAAATAGCGCCATTAGCGCATAAATTAATTGTGGTATTATGATACCGTATAATGGCCCGCCCGGCCCTGTCCTACACTCATTGAGTTCGCCCCGCTTCTCGCGTAGTTTCAGGGGCCTAGCAAGGTCAGGTTGTATGATCACCGTCAAAGAACTCGCCATTCCCGCCGTTAAACTGCTCTCCCCCAAGCTGCATCACGACGACCGCGGCTATGTCACCGAGATCGTCCATGAGCGGCAGATGCAGGATTTGGGCATCCCCATCAAGTTCATGCAGGAAAATCAGACCATGACGCTGCGCAAGAACACCGTGCGCGGTCTGCATGCTCAAAGACCGCCAAATGCCCAAGCCAAATTTGTTCGCGTCCTGCGCGGCAAGATTTTCGATGTTGCTGTCGACGTCCGCGCCGGCTCACCCACATATGGCCAACATGTGAGCGCGACGCTTTCCGAAGACGAAGTGACGCAGATGTTTATCCCGACCGGTTTTCTGCACGGCTTCTGCACGCTGACCGATAACACGGTCGTGCTCTATAAGATGTCGAGCCTCTATACGCCCGGCAGCGAAGTTGGCGCGCTGTGGAACGATCCCGACCTCAAAATCCAATGGCCGGTTGATGCCGCAAATGTGATCCTCTCCGGCAAAGACGAAAAATTGCCGCACTTCAAAGATTTTCCCCGTCTCGACTGGTAATCATCATGCCAACAATCATCGTCACCGGCGCAGCAGGTTTTATCGGCTCCGCCGTTTGCCGTTACCTACGCGCCAATAACCTCGCCACCGTTGTCGGCGTCGACAAAATGACTTACGCCGCAACGCGCGAGTCACTCGATGGTCTCAAAAACGATCCGCAGTTTAAACTCGTCGAAGCTGATATTTGCAACGGCGCCACGATCATCGAATTGCTGATGACGACCGAAGCTGATGGCGTGATGCATCTGGCAGCTGAGACGCATGTCGATCGTTCCATCGATAATCCCGGTGTTTTTTTGCAGGCCAATATCGTCGGCGTTTATTCGCTGCTCGAGATGGTACGGCACTATCTGAAAGTCATTCCGGAAGATCGCAAAAATCGTTTCCGCTTTCTGCATGTCTCGACCGACGAAGTTTACGGCTCACTCGGCGCATCCGGTCAGTTCAAAGAAGATATGGCCTATGCGCCGAACTCACCTTACGCCGCAAGCAAAGCGTCCGCCGATCACCTCGCCCGCGCATGGCAGAAAACATATGGCTTGCCGATTGTGATCAGCAATTGCTCCAACAATTATGGGCCATTCCAATTTCCTGAGAAGCTCATCCCCCTCAGCATCACCAAAGCGATTACGGGTGAGAAACTGCCGATCTATGGCAAAGGCCTTAATGTTCGTGACTGGCTCTATGTCGAAGACCATGCCGAAGCGCTGTGGCAAATCTTTAGTCGCGGCCGCATTGGCGAGAAATATAATGTCGGCGGCAATGCCGAAGCCCGCAACATCGACCTCGTGACTGAACTATGCACCGTGCTCGATGAAATGCTGCCGCAATCGGCAAACAAGCCGCACAAGAATTTGATCGCCTTCGTTGCCGACCGCCCCGGCCATGACGAACGCTACGCGATGGATTTCAGCAAACTAAAGAATGAGCTCGGCTGGTCGCCACGCATGACCCTCGCTGACGGCCTTCGCAAAACCGTGCGCTGGTATCTCGACAACAGCGCGTGGTGTGAAAGCATCCGACAGCGCCGTTACGGCGGCGAACGGCTGGGTAAGATCTGATGACACGTCGTGTGATGCTTCTGGGTGCGAGCGGCCAGATCGGCCAGGCCCTGCGCGCGCAGCCGGCACCGAAAGACTGGTACATTCACGCTTACTCGCGCGCCGAATGCGATATCACCGATCACCTTGCAGTAAAGAATGTGATCCAAAAACTGCAGCCGGAGCTGATCATCAATGCCGCCGCCATGACGGCAGTCGATGTTTGCGAAAAGGAACTGGATAACGCCCGCAAAGTGAATTTCGACGGACCGGCTAATCTCGCGGCACAATGCTCTGTTTCCGACATTCCGCTCATTCATATCTCCACCGATTACGTGTTCGACGGTAAAGCAACGACTCCTTACACCGTCGATGCGCCGATGAGCCCCGTGAATGCCTATGGCGAAAGCAAGATGCTGGGCGAAGAAGCCGTACGCCACGAACTAGCCTGGCATGTGATCTTGCGCATCTCATCTGTCTTTGGCGCATTCGGCAACAACCTCCTCACGCGCACGATGAAAAGCATCGATGAGCGCGACGAACTGAAATGCGTCACGGACCAGACCGCCTGCCCCACGGCAGCACAAGATGTTGCGGAAGCCATCGTCACGATGGGCGATGCGATTTTGAGAGGTAAGGTCAACGGCTTCGGTACTTTCCATTTGGCCGGAACGCCGCCCTGCAATCGTCTTGAATTCGTTCAGGCAATTATGGAAGCCTATGCGCCCTTCACGAAAAAGCGACCGCAAATTCTGCCCGCGCTCACATCTGATTTCCCCGGCCTTGCCGAGCGCCCGGCCTATGCCGTGCTCGATTGCACAAAAATCGCGAATGTGTACGGTATCCAGCAGCGCCCGTGGCGCGACGGGCTGAAAGAAGCCATGCAAGAATTGATGCGATAGGAGAATGGCATGACGATCAAGAAAGGCATCATCCTCGCTGGCGGCAGCGGCACCCGGCTTTATCCGGCGACGCGCGGCATCAGCAAGCAGTTGATCCCTATTCACGACAAGCCGATGATTTATTATCCGCTGTCGACACTCATGCTTGCAGGTATTCGCGAATTTCTTCTCATCAGCACGCCGCGCGACCTGCCTTTATTCAAAGGCATGCTCGGCGACGGCAGCCAATGGGGCATTTCAATCCAATACGCCGAACAAGCAGCGCCGAACGGCCTTGCCGAAGCCTTTATCATCGGCGAGCGCTTCATCGGCAGCGATAGCGTCGCGATGATCTTGGGCGACAATCTTTATTTCGGTCATGGCCTTCAGGATCTTTTGCCGCAAATCGCAAAGAGAAAATCGGGTGCAACCGTTTTTGCATATCGTGTTGCGAACCCCGAGCGTTACGGCGTCATCGAATATAATAAGAAGGGCCAGCCCACCGACGTGATCGAAAAACCGAAGAAGGCGCCCTCGAAATGGGCCGTCACCGGACTTTATTTTTACGACAACGATGTCGTCAAAATCGCCAAGGGCCTAAAGCCATCCGCGCGCGGCGAGCTGGAAATCACCGATATCAATCGCGCCTATCTGAAACAGGATAAGCTTTCCGTCAGCCGCCTTGGTCGCGGTTACGCATGGCTTGATACCGGAACGCATGAATCGTTGGGCGATGCCGCCGACTTCATCCGCATCGTCGAGCAACGTCAGGGCCTCAAGATCGGGTGCCCCGAAGAAATTGCATATGCCAATCAATATATCGATACCGCGCAATTGCTTAAGCTGGCCGACGAGATGGGGAAAACCGAATACGCCCGCTATCTCCGCGAGCTGACTGACCCTGAGCTGGAATAAATAAAGCCGACCAAAGCTTTCGCCGCAGTTGCGCTTTGGCTGCGGACATTGCATAAAATAGCGCATGAGCACGCCTCGCTTTAATCGTCGCACGCTGGCTTTCGCCCACGACACGGCCATGGCCGCTTTTGCCTTTACGCTGGCGCTGTCGCTGCGCATGAGCAACGATTTTTCGACGCTGCCCCCCGGCGCGGTTCTCAGCTCTCTCCTTCTTTTCACCGCAACCTGCGCCACCGTGTTCTGGGCGCTCGGCCTT
>DASTLS010000081.1:0-2887 GCA_035714725.1 Alphaproteobacteria bacterium
CAGGCCGAAGGTATTGCCTGCTACCGCATCATGATGTGCGGCCTGCTCGACATCACCGACAATCGCGTCGGCAACAAGATCGTGCCGCCGGAACGCGTTGTGCGCCATGACGGCGATGATCCATATCTCGTCGTCGCAGCCGATAAAGGCACCGCGAAATTCTCCGACATCGCCAACGGCATCTCGCAGGATTACGGTTTCTGGCTCGATGACGCGTTCGCATCGGGCGGTTCCGCCGGCTATGACCACAAAGCCATGGGCATCACCGCTCGCGGCGCATGGGAAGCCGTCAAACGCCACTTCCGCGAACTTGGCAAAGACATCCAGACGACAGACTTCACCGTCATGGGCGTCGGCGACATGTCGGGCGACGTGTTCGGCAACGGCATGCTGCTGTCTGAACACATCCGCCTGCTCGGCGCGTTCGACCATCGCCATATCTTCTGCGATCCGAATCCCGATGCAGCGAAGAGCTTCCTCGAGCGCAAGCGCATGTTCGATCTGCCCCGCAGCAGCTGGGCTGATTACAACGCGAAGCTGATCTCCAAGGGCGGCGGCATTTTCGCCCGCTCCGAAAAGACCATCAAGCTTTCGCCGGAAATGAAGAAGGCCTATGGCGTGACGGCAGACAGCCTGCCGCCCGCAGACCTTATTCAGGCGATGCTGAAAGCGGATGTCGAGCTGCTCTATTTCGGCGGCATCGGCACTTATATTAAGGCTAGCGATGAAACGCATGAAAGCATCGGCGACCGCGCAACGGAATCGTTGCGTATCGACGGAGCTGACGTACGTGCGAAGGTCGTGGGCGAAGGCGCCAATCTCGGCGCCACACAACGCGGTCGCATCGAGTACGCACTCAAGGGCGGCCATATCAATACCGACGCTATCGACAATTCCGCCGGCGTCGACACGTCCGACCATGAAGTCAACATCAAGATCTTGCTGCAGAAACTCGTCGCCACCAACAAGCTCTCGCTTGAAGCACGCAACAAGTTCCTCGCCACCATGACGGATGACGTGGCGAAGCTGGTGCTGCGCGACAATTACCTGCAAACACAGGCTTTGTCGGTTGCCGAACTTCAGGCACCGGAAATGCTGCCGCAGCATGTGCGTTTGATGCATTCGCTGGAGAAATCCGGCCTGCTCAACCGCGCGATCGAATTCCTGCCCGACAGCGCCGAACTCGCCGAACGCCAACGCGGCGGCAAGGGCCTCACACGTCCAGAACTTTCGGTCCTGCTCGCCTATGCTAAACTCGCGGTTTATGACCAGCTTTTGGCGTCGGATTTGCCGGATGACGAAGCGTTCCTGAACGACCTCGCTTTCTATTTCCCGGAAACGTTGCGAAAGAAATATCCGAACGAAATCCCGCAGCATCAGCTGCGCCGTGAAATCGTCGCGACCGGCTTCACCAACAGCATCGTCAACCGTGGCGGCATCGCGTTCGTCTCCACGATCAGCGAACGCACCGGCAAGCCTGTCACCGACATCGTTCGTGCTTACCTGCTCACGCGCGGCGCTTTCGGCCTCCGCAGCTGGTGGCACATGATCGAAGCGCTCGATAATAAAGTGCCGGCCAAGGTGCAAGCGCAGATGGTTCTGACGCTCAATCACACCATGAGCAACGCAGTTCAATGGTTCCTGAATGAGATCAAGCTGCCGTCGAAGCTAGCGCCTCTGATCGAAAGTTACGGCAAGGGCATTGAGCGCCTGACGCATTGGCTTGAGAAGCGCCCGGCTGAGATCAATGGCCGTTTCAAATCAGCTGAAAAGAAGCTGGTTGAACAAGGCGTTCCGGTCGAACTGGCCGAACATGTCGCCATGATGCCGGTCCTCGGTACTGCGCTTGAGCTCACGCGCCTTGCCGAAACCTCACACAGCAACATCGAATCCGCCGCCGAAGTCTTCTTCGGCATCGCGCATCGCCTCGGCCTTGATTGGCTGGCGGAAAGCGCGCGCGGGATTGTGGCCCAGACTCCGTTCCAACGTGAAGCGATCTTCGCCATTCTGGATGATCTGGCTGCGACGCATCGCCATATCACGGCAACCATCGTCGGCAAGGGCAAGGAAAAGAAACCACGCCCTGCTGGTGAAAAACTCGCCGATTGGCTTAAGGATCACGCTGCGGAGATGGAGCGTTTCGACGCTTCCCTCACCGAGTGGCGTAGCGCCGGTACAGTCGATGTTGCCATGCTGACCCTTGCCAGCCGGCAGCTTGCTGCGTTATTCCGTTAAGCTCTGAATTCGGGGCGGCACTCCGCCGCCCCAAAATCGCAGGTGCTGAATGTCCCTTCGCGAGCTTTTCCCGGCGCTTGAGCCCTATGCTTCAGGAACGCTGAAGGTCGACGACATCCATACGCTTTATTGGGAAGAATGCGGCAATCCGAAAGGCACGCCGGTTGTCTTCCTACATGGCGGTCCCGGCGCCGGCGCCACGCCGACGCATCGCCGCTTCTTCGACCCCCAAGCTTATCGCATCATCATATTCGATCAGCGCGGCGCAGGTCGCTCCACGCCGCTCGGCGAGACGCGCAACAACACGACCGATCTTCTCGTGCAGGACATCGAAACACTTCGCCAACAACGCGGGGTCGAGCGCTGGCATGTGTTCGGCGGCTCATGGGGCAGTACGCTTGCCATCGCTTATGCCGAAGAACATCCGATGCGCTGCCTCAGCCTCGTTCTGCGCGGCATCTGCCTTATGCAGAAGCGCGAGATCGACTGGTTCCTCTATGGCATCAATACGATCTTCCCGGAGCAATGGGCAAAATTCGCCGGCCTCGTGCCACCGGAAGCGCGGCATGATTTGCTCAACGCCTATATCAAGCTGTTCGCAAGTACGGACGAAAACGTGCGCATGACAGCGATCAGGACATGGGCGAATTAC
>DASTLS010000082.1:0-4598 GCA_035714725.1 Alphaproteobacteria bacterium
ATGATGGGACCTGCGCCGATGATGCAGATGGATTTGATGTCTGTACGTTTAGGCATGTTGCCCCGCATTCTGGCGATGGCGTTCAAACCACGCGTTGAGTGAACGGAAGAAAATTCGGTTTTCCTCGAAGAAAGTGTTCCACGCTTCTTTCGATGCGTTTTCGACTTCTTCGTTGATCTTGGCGCTTTCTTCCGGAGAAAAAACTTTAGTCGGCTTGATGGCGAGAGCTGTCGGGTTCATGCCGTCCCATTCCGCAATCGGCAAACCTGTGCTATTAATTTTGCTATCCCAGGTCGGATCGGCAGCAACCCATTTGTCATTCTCAGGAATATAGACTTCGAGATATTCATGGCCGCATTCGGTAGCAATCGCTTGCTTCAGAATATCTTCGGGCAAACCGAAGCTCTTCCATTCGAACTGGCAGCAGATGCGGCGCGATTTCAGGCCGACGGTCGAAAGCATTTTCTGCAGCATCGGCGTCTTCGCGGCGCAGCTGTAATCTTGCTCGTCCTGTGAAAGAGCGATGCGATAAGGAATATCCCGGATAAATTGAAAAAGCTTAGTACGGTCTTTTAGCGACACAGTCACGGGGGCGATCACGCGGCCCTCCGCGCGGACTTATGCTTTTCGATCATCTCGACGAAACGCTTGAAGAGATAATGGCTGTCATGCGGACCGGGTGAAGCTTCCGGATGATATTGCACCGAGAACGCCGGCTTATCTTTGAGGCGCAAACCTTCGTTCGAATTATCGAACAGGCTGGTATGCGTCACCTCAGCATTCGACGGCAGAGTTTCCGTCATCACTTCGAAGCCATGGTTCTGGCTGGTGATCTCGACCTTATTCGTCTGCATGTCTTTGACCGGTTGATTGGCGCCGCGGTGGCCGCGCTTCATCTTGCGTGTCTTGCCGCCGAGCGAAAGCGCCAGCAACTGATGACCGAGGCAGATGCCGAACAACGGAATGCCACGATCAATGATCGCGCGGATGACGGGTACGGCATACACGCCGGTTGCCGCCGGATCGCCCGGACCGTTCGAGAGGAACACACCATCGGGATTGAGAGCGAAGATTTCTTCAGCCGTCGCTGTGGCAGGTACAACTGTCACGCGGCATCCGGCATCGACGAGACAACGGAGGATGTTGCGCTTGGCGCCGTAATCGACCGCGACGACATGGAAACGCTCAGGCGCGGCATCATGATGCCAAACACCTTCGCTCCATTCATACGGCTTGCTGCATGTGACTTGAATAGCGAGGTCCATATTCTCAAGACCCGGCCAGCTTTCGGCTTTCTCATGCAATTCATCGAGATTGAACTTGCCGTCGGGCGCATGAGCGATGACGCCGTTCGGCGCGCCGCTGTCGCGGATATGAAGCGTCAGCGCACGGGTATCGATACCCGAAATGCCAATCAGGTTATTCGCTTTCAGCCATTTATCGAGATGCTCGGCTGAACGCCAGTTGGATGGGTTGGTGATATCGCTGCGAAGGACCAAGCCTCGCGCGGCGGGAACGCCGGTTTCCAAATCTTCGGTATTCGCACCGACATTGCCGATATGCGGGAATGTGAAAGTGATGATCTGCCCGGCATAGCTGGGGTCAGTAAGAATTTCCTGATAGCCGGTCATGGAGGTATTGAAGCAGACTTCGCCGACGGAGGAGCCAGCGGCGCCTAAGCCCTTGCCCCAAAACATCGTTCCGTCCGAAAGCACCAATACCGCCGTAGCACCCTCAGGCGCAGGAATATTCGTTCGTTTTTGCAACGAAGTGGCGGTCACTTAATCTCACAATCTGTATGGGAGCCGTTTTTAGCCCAAACGGAGTAGATTTCTAACCTCTGAATCGAAGTGATGCAACCCCTATTCTGAGGCTTTTAATTTCGGTGTTTATGGGATATCTGAGGGCCGATTTTAACGACCCCATACTTAAATGAATTTAGGAACATATGAATATCGAACTTCTGTTACCCCAGGTAGCCCCCCACTTAGCTAAAGACATTTTACAAGATATGAGCCTCTCCATCGAGTGGCTCAATCCGGAAACACCCACGTCAAAAACCCGGCTCGAAGAATTCGCACATGGCTTGGTCGAGTATATCAACGAGAATGCCATGTCAGAGGCGGCGCATAACCGCGCTACAGACAATCCGGTCGATTACCAAGCGGCAATTGCGGATCAAGATACCGATAGAAAGAACTATCTTACCGGGGCAGCTATGGGTTCGCTTGCGACAATTTCCGGGATGGCATTGACGGCCACTGCATTTTATTTTCATAACAAATTTGCAGCCGCAGAAACATTCCACCATCCCGACCCTACGGCCACGGCCATCACACTGACAGCAACCGCTTCAACCCTCGCGCCCTTAGGATTTACCGCTTTTTTTCTTCTTAATTGGAAAAAAGCTGCAAACGCCGTTTCGCAATTAAGAAAAAATCAAACCGAAGAAGCAATCACTGCTGCTATTGCATGCAACGTTCAGTGCGCGCGGCATCTGCTAGAGATGGTTCAACTGAAACTGAAATCGCCGATGAGCGAAGCATCGTCAGGCAGCGGGCCTCAGCTGCCCACGATGCTTCAGTCAACTCAGGCTACTCCGCGGCCTTCCGTTCACTTTTAAGATAGTCGGCAACCAGGAACGCGAGCTCCAGCGCCTGCGTGGCGTTGAGGCGCGGATCGCAATGCGTTTCATAACGCTCGCCAAGCCCCTCTTCCGTCACGGCCGCGACACCGCCGGTGCATTCGGTCACTTCCTGTCCGGTCATTTCCAGATGGATGCCGCCGGGATGCACGCCTTCGGCTTTGCAGATCGTGAAGAAGTCACGAACTTCCGAAAGGATGCGATCGAAGCTGCGCGTCTTGAAACCGGTGCTGGTGGCGTAGGTGTTGCCATGCATCGGATCCGAGCACCAGATAACCATCTTGCCCGACTTCTTCACAGCCTGAAGCAGCGGCGCAAGATGCGTCTTGATCTTCTCCGCCCCCATACGAACGATGAGCGTGAGACGCCCGGCTTCATTCGTCGGGTTGAGGATATCGATCAGTTTCAGCAACTCATCCGGATTTGAGGACGGGCCGCATTTCAGGCCAATCGGGTTCTTCACGCCACGCATGAATTCGACATGCGCGCCGTCAAGCTGGCGCGTGCGATCGCCAATCCAGATCATATGCGCCGAGACATCGTACCAATCGCCGCTGGTGCTATCGACGCGCGTGAGAGCCTGTTCGTACGGCAGCAGCAACGCTTCGTGCGAGGTGAAGAAATCCGTCTCGCGGATAGCCGCAGCGGTTTCACCGGTGATGTTGCACGCCGCCATGAAGTTCAGCGCGTCATCAATCTTGTTGGCAAGCGCACGGTATCGCTCACCCTGCAGGCTGCGTTCGACAGATGCCAAATTCCAGCGGTTCACTTCGTGCAGATCGGCATAACCGCCCTGCGCGAAGGCGCGGAGCAAATTCAGCGTCGCCGCCGATTGGTTGTAAACCTGGACCATGCGTTCGGGATCGGGCTTGCGCGCTTCCGGCGTGAAATCGAGACCGTTCACGATGTCGCCGCGATAGCTCGGCAGCTTCACGCCACCGCGCGTTTCGAAATCATCCGAACGTGGCTTGGCGAATTGCCCGGCCATGCGTCCGACTTTCACGATCGGCATGCCGCCGCCGAATGTCAGCACGACAGCGATCTGCAAAATCAGGCGGAACAGATCGCGGATATTGTTGGCGCCGAATTCAGCGAAGCTTTCAGCGCAGTCGCCACCCTGAAACAG
Source organism: Alphaproteobacteria bacterium (assembly GCA_035714725.1). Lineage (GTDB taxonomy): Bacteria > Pseudomonadota > Alphaproteobacteria > UBA9219 > UBA9219 > JAATFY01. Next base: position 3,771 of record DASTLS010000082.1, read on the forward strand.
GAAGGCTTCACCCGCCGCAACCTTGGCCAGCTTTTTCTTGAGGCGTCTCGCCTCTCCGGCAAAAACCAGCGGCGGCATCTTCGCAAGCCGTTCTTCGGCCTTCTTAAGCGCGCCCTGATCGTCGTAAGTCGGCAGCTGCTTAGCTTGCTTTGAGCGCCAACTTTCGGGGGTCCAGTTCTGTGTCATGGTCAAATACCTTTAGCCTAATTAGCCAGCCTTGGCTGGCTGTTGCAAACGATTATTGGGGATTTTGGGTGAGGTCGTGTGTGTATGATCCGCGTTAGCGGAACCAATAGAAATAGCCATAAGCAAACGCGCCGCCGGGAATGGCGATCTGGGCGATATGCTTGATGTTCGAGCGGCTATCCATAAAAGGTAATATAGCAACGCCCCTAACCTATATCAAGAAGCGCTATTACTTTCGCGAGATGCGTTTTAGGATGCCCAACCCCGCATTTCAGGGCGATATTTAAAGAGCACGATAATGGCCCGGATTTTTAAAACATTGGAGCGGACACAGGTCGAGCTCCAGAAATTGATCGATAGAACGACCTACGGGTTCATGGCTATTTCGGCCGTATTTGGAGCCATGGATTTAGACCTGTTCACACATGGCGCGCTTTTTAGCGACATTCTCAAAAAAGGACCGCCCGTCTCAATCTTTGTTACACGCGAAGCGAAGATTTGCCGCGATAGCCTCGACGGCCCCCGCGCTGTTTTTGTTGAGGACACGGGTTATCGCGGCAGTAATGCCGTCCAAATGAACTCCACCGTTTCTTACGGCAGCGTAAAATGTGAGCGCTATGAAATTAATAATATGCCGACCAA
>DASTLS010000083.1:0-12133 GCA_035714725.1 Alphaproteobacteria bacterium
CGAACTCACCGAAGGCAGCCAGCGCTTCGAAATGCGACTGGATAAAACGAATGGCTTTGTCGTCACCCACAACCTGATCGAGCGTTTCGACCGACTGGCCTGACTGGCGCACCTGATTAAGGCGCAACTCAAGTTTACGGGCCTTGTCGATACCGACGATCTTGGCTAGCGATTTACCGATAATATCGTTCGGGTCCGCGCCAAGCTGAACGGATGCCGCGCGATTGACGAACCAATAATTGTTGTTTGTATCGAAGATGGCGATGGATTCCGGATTATGATCCGTCATCGAATGCAGGAAATCTTCCTGAGCATTGAGGCGCTTCTGCAGCTGATCGATGCGCGTCTGGTAGCTACCAGCCACGTGCGTATGTTCGATGCGCTGTGCCGTTATGACCGAAAGGAAAAGGAACAACACCAACGGCATGACCGCGAGGCTGAGCAGGAAGAAAATCTGATCACGCTCGAGCAAATGATCGAGCGTCGGGATCTGCGACCATTGCCAGAAACCATAGGCGCTGATCACCAGCAAAACTGGACATGCGATATATGTAAAAATCGCAATACTCGCTTTGCCGGCTTTCGGGCGCGAATGTGCCGCAGTCAGATGGGCGGATGGTGCGTGCATATAATGGGGTCTGCTGGCTCGGTTTAATGGAGCGTTTAGGCTAACCGGAACTTCTGAAAGTCAGGTTAAGGCGCGTTTACCATGCTTTAACTAACGCCCCTCTTTCTGCTAAAAGATAAGGGAAATTTGACCCAAGGATCGCTTTTTTCGATGCACGAACCTCAACTCGCCATACATACCGTCAAGTTGCGCAAAGCCTTCGGCGACATCGTCGCCGTCGATTCCGTCGATCTTGATATCAAGGCTGGCACCATAACTGCGCTTCTCGGCGGCAACGGTGCGGGCAAAAGCACGACCATGGCGATGCTGCTTGGATTGCTCGAGCCGACATCGGGCGATATTTTTATCCTCGGCCGCGACTTACTCAAAGAGCGCCCGAAGATTGCGGCGGAGCTGAATTTCTCTTCGCCTTACGTCGATCTGCCGAACCGGCTGACCGTGTGGCAAAATTTGATTGTCTACGGCAATCTTTATGGCGTGCCACACCTGAAAGATCGAATTCAGGAACTCTCGGAACAATTGCAGATCGTGAATTTGCTCGACCGGCATCACGGTACTTTGTCTGCCGGTCAGCGCACGCGCGCATCGCTTGCAAAATCGCTCCTCAATAAGCCACGCTTGCTTTTGCTTGATGAGCCGACGGCGTCGCTCGATCCCGATACAGCCGATTGGGTGCGTACGCTTTTGATGGATTACCGCAAATCGTCGGGCGCCACGATCTTCATGGCGTCCCACAATATGTTCGAGGTCGAACGCATGTGCGACGACGTGATCGTGATGAAACAGGGCTGCGTTGTTGATCGCGGCTCACCCGAAGCCCTACTCAAAACCTACAGCCGAGAAAACCTGGAAGAGGTGTTCCTTGACATCGCCCGCAATCGCACAGCCTGAAGCGCAAGGTCCTTGCGCACTCGCACTCCGCCGCATGTGGGGTTTGGCGCTGCGCCATTATTACCTGCATGCAGGATCATGGCCGCGCCTGATCGAGATGCTCTATTGGCCGATCGTCAACATGGCGACATGGGGCTTTACCAGCTCTTATCTCGTGAAAAAGTTCACAGATACTGCCTTTGCAACCGGTGCGCTGATCGCAAGCGTCATTCTTGTCGAAGTTCTCGTGCGCGTCAGCACCACAATGCTAATGCTGTTTATGGAAGAAGTCTGGTCGCGCAATCTCGGTCATTTGTTCGCGAGCCCGATACGTTTCCGCGAATTTGTCGCGGGTACATTCTTCACATGCCTTGTGCGCACCATCATCGCGCTGACGCCCGCCGTCATTTTAGCGAAATACCTGTTCGGCTATTCGATCTTTGATCTCGGCTGGAACCTTGCGGCCTATGCCGGACTTCTGGTGCTGAACGGATGCTGGTACGGCATGTTGATCATCGCGCTTCTGTTGCGCTTCGGCATGGCGGCAGAATGGGTGGCATGGATGTGCACATGGCTGCTCATCCCCTTTATCGCGCCGTACTATCCCGTATCAACGCTGCCGCATGCGCTGCAGATGTTGTCTTATTCGCTGCCCGCGACATATGTGTTCGAATGTGTGAAAGCGCAGTTCGCGCAAGTGCCGATGCCACCAGATAATCTGCTCATCGCGCTCGGACTGAACGTGCTTTATTTCATTCTGGCTGGCGTTGTTTTCTGGCGCGCTTATCAAGGCGCTCGCGAGCGCGGCGGGTTGCTGCAAGTCGGCGAGTAATTACTGGAAGGCCGTATCGGAGAAACTGCGCAGCTTGCGGCTATGCAGATTTTCACGGCCGATCTCGCGCAATAACTCCATCGTTTTGAGGCCGATCAGCAAATGCTGATCGATCTGCTGACGATAGAAGCGATTGGCCATACCGGGAAGCTTGATCTCACCGTGCAGCGGTCGGTCAGAGACGCATAGCAACGTTCCGTATGGCACGCGGAAGCGGAAACCGTTTGCAGCAATCGTTGCGGATTCCATATCCAGCGCCATGGCGCGGCTCTTATTGAAACCTTCCATCAGCGTTGAATAGCCGCCGATTTCCCAATTACGATTGTCGGTTGTAGCGACCGTGCCGGTGCGCATAACCGATTTCAGATCATAGCCTTTCAGGCCCGTGACATGCGCCACGGCATCTTGCAAGGCGCGTTGCACTTCGGCGAGCGCCGGTATCGGCACCCAAATCGGCAGATCGCTATCGAGCACATGATCGTCACGCACATAGGCGTGGGCGAGAACGTAATCGCCAAGTTTTTGAGATTCACGGAGGCCCGCGCAGTGGCCAAGCATGATCCATGCATGCGGGCGAATGACGGCGATGTGATCGGAGATCGTGCGAGCGTTGCTGGGGCCGACGCCTATATTCACAATCGTGATGCCGTTTTTATCCGCACGCGTGAGGTGATAGGCCGGCATCTGCGGCATGCGTGTGGCGCGAGTGCCCGTTGTTTTCGCAGGGCCTAGATTAGCGTTACTGGTGACAAAGCCGCCCGGCTCGACGAGTGATGTATATTGCTTACGATATTCGGCATCCTCGCGCTTATCGGTCTTCGTCATATATTCATTCGCCATGCGCATGAATTCATCGACGTAGAACTGATAGTTGGTGAAGATCACGAAATTCTGGAAATGACGCGGATCGCAGCCGGTATAATGTTGCAAGCGATGCAGTGAATAATCGACGCGAGGCGCCGTGAAAAGCCCAAGCGGCCTATCGCCATTCGGCAAAGCGGCGGAGGTGCCGTTGGCAATCGCGTCATCCATCACAGCGAGATCAGGCAAATCAAACGTTGTGCGCATCATCTCGACGCGCGACGGATCAAGCCCGCCCTCGACATGCATACCGTCGGTAAAAGCAAAATGGATAGGGATTGGCGTTGTGCTTAGCCCAACTTCAACCGGACGATCATGATTTTGCATTAGAAGCCGAAACTGCTCGCGATAATAATTCTCGAACAGGTCAGGGCGCGTAACGGTAATGCTGTAGCGCCCAGGGCCGCCGACAAAACCGTAAGCGAGGCGCGTATCGACCTTTGCGGTCGTCGTCGGCATGATCGCGACATATGGATAATAGGCGGAGACATGCCCGGGTACCTTCTCACCTTTTGCAAGGCGCTGGAAATGTTCACGCAGATAGCCAGTGCTACGCTCGTAAAGTTCCTTCAAATACGCAACAGCTTCATCAGCATCAGTGAAGCTGCGTTCTTCATGACCCGATGTTGGGGCTTTCGATTTCTTGCCGTGGCTTTCGATAAAGCTATCGATCTTCTCGACGGTGCGAATGCTCGGCGAGCGCTTACCCGCCCGCAAATCGAATACGAAATTGGGATCGTTGAGGGCTTTGCGACCGAAGACCGTAGGCGACATCCCGCTTTGTGCGAGGAAACGGTCAATCCGGTCGATAAGGACATCAGCTGTTTTTGACATCCGATTACTATAATAGGTTATATCCTATAATTCAATAGGAAATAGACTATATAAATAATATCAATATGTTATATGCTAATTATAGGATAGAACCTATACACCTAAAAGGGACTTCGCGAAATCTTCGGCTTTAAAGGGTTGAAGATGTTCTGCCCCCTCACCTACGCCAATAGCGTGAATGGGGAGTTTGAATTTATCGGCCAGCGCGACGAGGACACCGCCTTTTGCGGAGCCATCAAGCTTCGTCACGATCAAACCCGTGATTTGCATGAGGTCGCGAAACACTTCGACCTGCGCATGCGCGTTTTGCCCGGTCGTAGCATCGAGTACCAAGAGCGTCGCATGCGGCGCAGAGGCATCGAGCTTCTTCAACACGCGCACGATCTTTGCGAGTTCCTGCATCAGGTCGCCTTTGTTGTGCAAACGCCCGGCGGTATCGATCAAAAGCAGATCGGCATTATCCTTGCGTGCTTTCTCAAGCGCCTGAAACGCGAGTGACGCGGAATCCCCGCCCTGCTCACCGGCAACAACCGGCGATCCTGTGCGATCACCCCAAATTTTGAGTTGGCTGATCGCAGCAGCACGGAACGTATCGCCCGCAGCCAGCATGACTTTCAGCCCCTGCCCGCTATAATGCTGCGCGAGCTTGCCGATGGTCGTCGTCTTGCCGACGCCATTGACGCCAGCGACGAGAACAACGAACGGCTTCTTCGTGGCATCAATCGCGAGTGGCTGCGCATAAGGCTGGAGAATTTCGGCGATCTGCACGGCAAGCGCAGTTTTCACTTCGGCATCCGTGATGTCTTTGCCGAAACGGCCTTTGGCGAAATCGGCAACAAGCTTTGCCGATGTCGCAGGACCGAGATCCGCCGTGATCAGAACTTCCTCGAGTGCATGCAGCGTTTCGTCGTCGAGCTTCTTCTTGGTGAAGATGCCGCCGATGCCATCCGACAGTTTTGTAGACGAGCGCGTAAGGCCCGATTTAAGGCGCGAAAGCCAGCCGCCTTCGCTCACCTCAGACCTCGCGGCGCGGCACGCGCGCCATGATGCCGTTATAAACGCCGTACGTGTTTGTCTCCCACCGCTTCGAGAGTTCCATAACGCTCAGCTCGGCGTTCTTCTGCTTGCCGAGCAGCACGACTTCAGCACCCGTCATATCCGGCATGTCGCCGAGATCGATCATACATTGATCCATGTTGATGCGGCCAATGGCGCGACATTCGCGACCATCGATAAGGACAGTATTCACTTCCTTCGGCACGCGCTGATAGCCGTCGGCATAGCCGACCGGCAATACGCCGACGCGGCCCTGCTTCGGCATTTCATATTCGCAGCCATAACTGATCTTGGCTCCGGCCGGGAAAATTTTGCTACTGGTGATGCGCGCTTTCCATGTCAACGCGGGACCAACGCCCGCCGGTATTTCGAACCCACCGGCGATTGAGGGCGTAATGCCGTACGCGATGATGCCGAGGCGGATCATGTCGTAATTGAGATGCCGATCATGAATAGTCGCGGATTTTCCGGCATGAATAATTTCAGGACGAATGCCGGCGGCGGCGAAAGCTTTCACCGCTTCATCGAACAACGCAACCTGTTTTGGCAGAAAATCATTGCCGGGCGCCGTCAGCGCAAAATGTGTCGCGAGACCTGCGATGGTGACGTTCGGAATATTCTTGAGCGTCTTCGCAATCTCGAGAGCTTCTTGCGGCGAGCAGCCGAGGCGGCCCATGCCGGTATCAACCTTGATATGAATGCGAACCGGGCGCATGCCGGTCGCCATTTGCTTCACGGCTTCCACATGATCGGGACGGAAGATAAAGAAATCCATTCCGGCAGCGGCGGCGAGTTTCATCTCGGCGGACAGCGAGCCGCTCATGATCAGGATCGGAACGGTGACGCCTGAATTGCGGACGGCAACACCTTCGGAGTAATTCGCAACACCAAGATAGGACGCGCCGCCTTTCACAAAAGCGCGGGATGCGATGTCATAGCCGTGACCGTAAGCGTTGCCCTTCACGGCAACGAGGACCGGGCAATTCACCTGCTTTTTCAGGATGCGGACATTTTCCGTCAGCTGGGCAGCATTGATCTCGACCCAGCAGTCGCGGGTGAGTTCGTCGAAGTTAGTGGCTTGATTTGTCATGCCGTTTTTATAGAACGGCGCTGGCCAAATGCCAAATGCTGTTAGCGGTTAGCTACCAGCGGCTGCGGCCCGCCCTGCTCATCGATTTCTTCCTGCTGGAAGAAAGAGCTTGGCTGCGGCTGATTACGCTGCTGCACCTCGGCTTCTGCCGGTTGCTGGGCAACGTTGCCGACGGCATCGGGATTAGCCGGTGCTGATGGCTGAGCCGTACCCGGTTGACCGCCGTAGTAATTGTTCGGCACGTCAGGCTGCTGGCCATAAGGCTGTTGCGGCTGCTGCGGACGGTTGCGCTGCTCCGCTGCCGTCGCTTCATTGATGGCTTCGATAATACGGTAATAATGTTCGGCATGCTGCAGGTAATGCTCGGCAGCGACGCGGTCGCCGGAGGATTGCGCATCGCGCGCTAAGGCCTGGTACTTCTCATGAACCTGCCAGGCATTGCCACGAACACGAACATCGATGCAATTGCTGTCGAAGGTCTGATGACGAAGGGAAGCCGCGGAACGAGGGCGATTGTCGCGATTAGGATTGCCGCCGCCGGTATTGCCGTTGCTGCGATCGTGACCGCCGCCGCCATGACCACCACCATGTCCACCGCCGTGGTGACGACCGCGTGAGCGCCTATTGTTCGGGCCACCTTGTCTCATGCAAACATCCTGTTCCTTTGTGTGTTCACGCTTTCATCCCAAGTCGTCTTGGTATTTATCCGTTCATTCGAACTGATGAAAACTCAGCTTGCCGACCGAAGGTCCTCTTCGTCTGAAGTTCATGCCTAATGCATGTAACCGCAAGCAAGGCATCCTAACCGTCCTATTTTTCTCAAACAATAGTTATTTTAATGGCGTCTCAAGTCCGTTTCCGACTGCGGCGAGCGAGCCACAGCGATGCCAGTTGTGTCAAATTCACAGGGGTTTCTGCATAGTGAAGAGCTGTCCGTGCCCGCGTCGATTGAAGAGAATCGCCAAATCGGCTAAGCAGGTTTCTCTCTTCCCAAAAATCCGGACGACGCCCTGCAATGCCGAATCTTTCCTATGAAATCCTGCACGGATTGAAAGACGGCAAAGTGATTTGCGGCGTCGATGAAGTGGGCCGCGGCCCGCTTGCCGGCCCTGTGACTGCCTGTGCCGCGATCTTGCCCGCGAAACTGCCAAGTGCGATCAAAAACCAAATCCGCGACAGCAAGCAAATGACGCATAAGCAGCGGGAGGATTTGTATCCCGAACTCATCAGTCTCTGCCGCTACGCTGTTGCTGAAGCGAGCGTTCAGGAAATCTCTGAGCTCAACATCCTTCATGCCAGCATGCTGGCGATGCACCGCGCGGTCGAAGGCTTGCAAGCCGTCATCGATGTCGCACTCATCGATGGCAATCGCATACCGAAGCAACTTACCTGCAAAGCCACAGCCATTGTCGGTGGCGACGATAAGTCTCTCTCTATCGCCGTCGCCTCCATCATCGCCAAGGTGACACGCGATAAACTCATGAAGAAGCTGGCGGAAGAGCATCCCGGCTATGGCTGGGAACGCAATGCCGGTTACGGCACAAAAGAGCATCTGGACGCCTTGAAGCGGCTTGGCGCCACAATCTGGCACCGTGACTCTTTTGCCCCAGTTTCTCAGCTTCGATCACTAGCAGGCTGATTCAATTCAGCTTTTTTAACTTGTCATTAATCGGCTTGTGGATAATTGTGCCCGCATGCCGAAAACGCCCCGAATTACATCGAAAGACGCCTTGCCGCTCGACCAGATCATTGTCGGCGACAATGTGCAGGTTATGTCGGGTCTGCCCGATAATTCGGTCGATCTGGTCTTCGCCGACCCGCCTTATTTCATGCAGCTGGGCGGCGACCTGCGTCGCCCCGATAATTCCGAAGTCGATGCCGTCAACGACGAATGGGATAAGTTCTCCGACTTCGCAGCGTATGACCGCTTTACGCATAACTGGATGAAGGAAGTGCGCCGCGTGCTGAAGCCAGACGGCAGCTTGTGGGTCATCGGCAGCTATCACAATATTTTCCGCGTCGGCTACATTCTGCAAGATCTCGGCTTTTGGATCAGAAATGATGTAATCTGGCGCAAGAGCAATCCGATGCCGAATTTTAAAGGCACACGTTTTGCCAATGCCCACGAAACGCTTATCTGGTGCACAAAGTCACAAGATGCCAAGCCCTGCTTCAACTATGAAGCGATGAAAGAGTTGAACGAAGAGAAGCAGATGCGCAGCGACTGGACACTGCCGATATGTAGCGGCGGCGAGCGTTTACGCGATGCCAGAGGCAATAAAGTTCATTCAACGCAAAAACCAGAATCCCTGCTCTATCGCGTTGTCCTATCTACGACCAAGCCGGGCGATGTCATCCTCGATCCGTTCTTCGGCTCGGGCACAACCGGCGCCGTCGCCAAAATGCTGGGCCGTCATTACATCGGCATCGAGCGCGAAGAAGAATACGCCAAGCACGCGCGCGCCCGTATTGCCGCGGCGCCGACCTCACCGCCTGAATCGCTCATCACGCCAAGTAAACGCGAAGAACCACGCATCCCCTTCGGTCGTGTGTTGGAAGAGAAATTGATAATGCCCGGAGATTTGCTGTTCGACATCAAGCAACGTCATCAAGCCAGCATTCTCTCCGACGCCAGCCTCCGTGCCCGGAGCGCCACTGGCGAAGACCTGCGCGGCTCAATCCATAAAGTGGGCGCCATGGTGCAAAGCGCACCCGCCTGCAACGGCTGGACCTTCTGGCACTACAAGGATGGTAAGGCGCTAAGACCGATCGACATCCTGCGCCAACAATTACGCAAAGCTGAAGCCACGCCTTAAAGCGTCGAAGGCCTATAGGTATAGATCAGCTTCGTCATCGCAGCGTCTTCGTAAAAATCGATAGAATCCAGATGACTGTCGAGCCGGATAACAGCGGCATTCTTCGGGCGCGTAAAGCCGTTATTCTCGCCCTTCACTTCAGCATGCCGGATCGGATCGATATAGGTGATGCGCAGATTGAACCGCGTATAAATAATTTTATCCGGATTGCCGGCATCGGCCATGCGCTTGGCTAGCGCCTCTGCATCCTGCGCATTCAGCGGCAACCCATCGAAAGTCACGGGCGTATCGAGAACAGCACTAAAGGAATGAGGTATGTTCTTAACGGCAGTCCCGCAGAAATTGCCATCAGACTGATAGACGACAAAATCATTTACCCTCTGTACCGCACTCTTCTTTGTCAGCCGATAAATCTTGTTTTGAAAATCGTAATGATCGAGCTGCAACTGTGTGGCGTAACCCGATGTCGTAGGGAAAGTCGCAATATGCTGCGCGATGGAATCCCGCATGGCACCGCGAACGCTATTCCATTTGAAATCATCACCGTGATACGCCTTGAAGAGATCGCATTCCGTGATCGCCCCGTAATCGTCAATGACGGCATCCTGCGTAATATCGAGAGCGTTAAAACGGATAAGCGTGTTGGCCAGATTGGCCCATGTCGGCGGCGTGTAGTCCTGCGCATGCGAAGGCGCTGCGTAAAACAGAACGAGCAGGATAATGAGAATGCGCTTCATCGACGCCATCCAGAATCGCGGGTGTCAGGCATTATATGGTGTTCGCGGCGTAGCGTACAATTTTGAGCATAACGCTTGGCAACGCATAATCTTTGAGTTTCGTCAGGGGCGCCCATGTGCCGGGAATTTTGCGTGGCGCTGCAGCGACGGCAACAGAGACTTCCAGCTCGAAGTGGGAAAAGACATGCCGCACGCTACCGGGCAATACACGCCATTTGGCTTTGATAGGTGCAAACTTCTGAGCCGCAGCCAATGATGACATCTTGCCTTCCGACCATTCGTTGCTCGGCACTTCCATCATACCGCCAAGCAATCCGCCTTTCGGGCGACGGCGGAGAAACACGCGATTGTCTTTATCGATCAGAACAAATGCGATGGCGCGACGCACCGGGCGAGCCTTCACTTTTTCACGCGCGGGCAAAGATTCCTCAATACCTAACTCATGTGCCTTGCATGATCTCGACCATGGGCACAGGCCACATTTCGGATTGCGCGGCGTACAAATCGTAGCGCCAAGATCCATGAGCGCCTGCGCATAATCACCGTGACGTGCATTCGGTAATAATGTCGCCGCGGCTTCGCGCAAAGCGGCTTTGGCCTTCGGCATCGGCTCGCGAATGGCGAAGATGCGTGCAATGACACGCTCGACATTCCCATCCACAACATTGGCGCGTTGATCGAACGCAATCGCAGCAACAGCCGCAGCGGTATAAGGGCCGAAGCCCGGCAGTTGCAGCAGCTCATTTTCAGTCGTCGGAAATTGGCCGTCAAAATCCGCACAGATCATTTTGGCGCAATCATGCAAGAGATGCGCGCGGCGGTAATAACCAAGCCCAGCCCACATCTGCATCACCTGCGCGTTTGTCGCTTTCGCAAGATGGTGGATCGTCGGCCAGCGCTTGAGGAATTTCTGATAATAGGGCGCGACCGCGGCCACAGTCGTTTGCTGCAGCATGACTTCGGAAAGCCAAACGCGATAAGGGTCCTGTACGCTGCCCGGCAAGGCACGCCACGGCAAAATGCGGCGATGTTCATCATACCAAGCAAATAAAGCAGCCGCGCGCGGCGGCGCGGATGCTTTGACTTTTGGTTTTGTCCGAGACACACTTCGCTTCATGTTCATGCCACGCAATATTTCGAAAACGGTTGATCAGATCGCCCGACAGGCCCTCGGGAAGGATTGGTCAATTTACGCCGCCTTGCTCGATCATTGGCAGGAAATCGTAGGAATGGAATACGCAAAGCAGACGACGCCTGTTAAAATCACTTTTCCGCACAAGCCGACCGAGCAGCGCCGCAGCGGCGGCACACTTCACATCAAATTGCCGAAGGGCATGGCGATGGAGTTCACCTTTAAGTGCGAGCAAATCAAGCAACGCATCAACAGCTATTTCGGTTATGACGCCATAGCTCGTATTATGCTGGATGCCGCCTACAGCACCCCCGACCTGCCTTCAGCTCCACGGGAACATGATCCCGAGGCTTTTGCCCAGCTTCAGACAGATGCAAAGACCATAGATAACGACGAGTTACGCGCTGCCTTTGAAGCACTGGCCGAAGCCGCCCTCATTACCCGTGAGTAAATAGCAACGCCATGTGATGGACGCAGAACAGCACCATCACGAGGATGAACCAGATCGAAGCGCCGATCTTCATCCCCTGATAAACGCCGGCTTTCATTGTGTAAAACAACATCAGCAGAACGCAGAGTGTGGTGATTAAAATCCCGGCATAGGGATATTCCGGGAAGATATAAGCAAAACCGCTTTTGATCAGGTCGCTGGTAGCAACCAACTCAATTTCTAGCCAATTCCACATAGGCCATTTTATCCCCAAAAATCTTAACCATAATAGACCCTCTTCAGGCTTTAGGAAAGGAAGCAACTTGAGTTACGGCCTTCCTTTCTCCTATACTCCCAAGACGTTGATTCGAGCGGGAAACGTCGAAATGACAATGGTTTCTAGAATAGTTGGAGCGCTTTCGCTGCTGCTTTTAGCGGCTCCCTTAGCCCATGCCGATGATGGGCTTATGGCTGACCGTGTTTTGGGTCAGGCCAGCGCACCGGTGACGGTCGATGAATATGTCTCCCTTACCTGCTCCCATTGCGCCCAGTTTTACAACACCACCCTGCCCGATCTTGAGAAGAAATATGTCGAGACCGGCAAAGTGAAGTTTATCCTGCATGATTTCCCGCTGGATAATATCGCGCTGAAGGCTTCGATGCTCGCGCGTTGCCTGCCGACGGAACAATATTACCCCTTCGTCAAAATGCTTTATACAAATCAGGCAGCGTGGGCTTTTGTTAAAGATCCTGTCCCGGCTTTGATTCAATATGCGAAAATGACCGGAATGACAGACGAAAAAGCGCAGGCTTGCCTCAAGGACGAAAAGCTGATGAATGCAATCGT